>CATYEA010000300.1 GCA_958405355.1 uncultured Lachnospiraceae bacterium | reverse complement strand
CGTCAGCCCTGTCCAGTGGTCTGTCCAAAGGATCAGGCAGCTTCATCAGCGGTTTCTTCAACTGGTTCAGTGACCGTGTCCGGCATATATTTCCGCAAAATAGGGAATGGCGCCGGGCCAAGGTCAAGGAGCTGTTTATGGAAATCTTTGATATCAAAATTTTCATCCAGATGATCTTTCATCGTGTCGCGCATTTCTACGATTTCATCCATGCCAATACCGTAAATCATATAATTTGTCGGATTATAGAGAACTGCTTCATAAAGTTCTTGAATCGTTGCGTCGTCAAAGTCCAGATACTGACGAATAAACTCACCGGTCTGTTCCATGTCCCAACCTTCATAATGAATTCCCAGGTCTGCGCGGCAGTAGAGATTGAGCGACATTTCCAGGTTAAAAGAGCGGTAAAAATCTGCCACATCCTCATTAAATCCACAATAGTCGTAGGAAAGGGATTCTACATAAGAAGCCCAGCCTTCTATATAACCGGAGGATTCATAGACTGTGCGGATAGGATCAGGGTTCGTATTATAATAGTAGGTCATCTGATACATATGTCCAGGGTAGCCCTCATGGGCCAGTGTCGGCATTAATTCATTTCCCATACTGTCCCGAAGATTTAAGTAAATCTGATTGTTTGTGATATCATCAATCCGTGGAATGAAGTACATAGCCGGACTCAAACGTTCGGACAGGGACTCATGAACATTTTTCAAAGTGTAGTTGGCTTCCGGGGCCTCCGGCATCTGTTCTGCAGTAAATGTCGATTTAAAATGTTCGATGATTTCCTGTGGGTCAGACAGGGCATATTCGGCATTTTCCACGTCATCAAAAATGTTCGGGTTGGCATTCATAGTGAAAGCAAGAGAGAATATAGCTGTGTTTAATTTGTTTTCGGTCAGTTCAATCAATTCTTCCGGTGTTTTATCGGTACCTACAGAGGATTTTAAGAGATATTTGTAATATTCCTGCCCATTTTCATAGGAAGCCACATTTCCCTTTTCAGGCGCTGTATCAAGCTGAGCAGTCAGACCGTCAACGATGGACTGATATGCAGGGATAACGGAATTTATGACAGCATTGTGATTTTTTTCAATGTAAGCATTTTTTTCATCTTCTGATAAATCCAGTCCTTCTAATTTTTCTGGGAAAACCTCAATAAGAAGGTTTGTTTCCGGAGATTCCATAAAGGATGTGCAGTCTTCAATAGAAGTTTCCAATGCAGATTTACACATGCCGTATCCGGCATCCGCTTTCTGGTTTTCAAATGTGAGAAGGCAGTCAACGTAATCACCAAGAGAATTTAAAAGGGTCAGATAATCTTCCACGTCACTCACATCATCGAAGTGGTATTCGGCCATGGTTGTGGGAAGCTGGCTTTGAAAACCAAGCATCGGTGCAAAATTTGTTATATGGTAAATGTAATCATAGGATTCTAAATCAGCTTCAAGGTAGTATTTCACGACATCATAAGTCACGGCTCTGTCATCAGTCAGGCCGGAGATTTCGTTTAAACGATCCAGGTATGCCTGAGTCTGTGCCTTTTCATTTGCAAAATCTTCTTCGCTCAGAGGCACGTCACCCCAGGTGGCTTCTTCAAATTCAATGCCGTAGTCTGATGGGTCTTTTAGTGTATAATTCAGTGTCAGAGAGTCACTGCTGGCATAATCTGTGAAAATTTCGCGGGTCAGTTCGTCAAAGGTTTCTTCGGCGGATGGAGCATCAGTTGCTGTGGTGGCTGTAGTATTTGTGGCCGAACCGCAGCCGGTAAGAAACAACGCCGCTGAACATGCGCAAATCATTATTGTTTTAAATGTTTTGGTAAACCTCATAATTTTAAGTCCCCCTTTATAATTGATGTTTTTAGTATAACAGAAAAAGTCTGGGATATGTAGGTAATTTTCAGTTAAATTTTCTTGTGTTTAAATCAGAGATATATTATAATAAGAAACTAGCTTATGATGAATATATAATTCTGATGGGAGGAAAAAACATGGCAAAGAAACCTTATTATATAACGACAGCGATTGCCTATACATCCGGAAAACCGCATATCGGCAACACGTATGAGATTGTCCTTGCCGACAGTATTGCCCGGTTCAAACGGGCTCAGGGATATGATGTTCGTTTTCAGACAGGAACGGATGAACATGGACAGAAGGTAGAGATTAAGGCGGCTGAAGCCGGTGTTACTCCGAAGGAGTATGTAGATGGTGTGGCTGGCGAGATCAAACGGATCTGGGATTTGATGGATACATCCTATGACCGATTTATCCGGACGACAGATGCGGACCATGAAGCACAGGTTCAGAAGATTTTCAAAAAGCTCTATGATCAGGGCGATATTTATAAAGGATATTATGAAGGAAAATATTGTACACCATGCGAATCTTTCTTTACGGAAAGTCAGCTTGTGGACGGAAAATGTCCGGATTGCGGCCGGGAAGTTATTGATGCAAAGGAAGAGGCATATTTCTTTAGAATGAGCAAATATGCGGATC
>CATYEA010000299.1 GCA_958405355.1 uncultured Lachnospiraceae bacterium | reverse complement strand
CCTGTGCTGGCGTCCCGGCATTTTGGCCTGTACTGGGATGGCGGGGATTATCCGGTGAACCTGGCCATGCCTGTCTGGCATTGGGGGAAATTTTATGAACAGATGATTCGTAAGCTGATGAAAGGCGCCTGGAAGGATGATGAAATATCCGATGAGACCCGAGGTTTAAATTACTGGTGGGGAATGTCTGCGGGAGCCATTGAGGTCATCTGTTCCAAGCATCTGTCGATCGGTACGACACGACTTATCGAATTGCTTAAAAATACCATATCTTCCGGCGGGTTTAATCCTTTTGCCGGGGTATTATATTCTCAGGAAGGTGTTGTCCAGATGGATATGGACCGGTCATTTTCCCCGGAAGAAATTGTAACTATGGATTGGCTGGCAGAAAATGTGATCGGTTATATTCCTGAGATGGAGGAACTGGTAGAGCAGGCGAAACCCGTCGTTTCCACCCAGGGATTGGGCGCAAAGCAGGGACTCGGAGGAAAGGCATAAATGAAAATTTTGGCGGTCAGTGATGTGGAATCCCCCTATTACTGGGACTATTTTGAACAGAAAAAACTGGATGGTATTGATTTGATTTTAGCTTGCGGTGATCTGGACCCGGAATATCTGTCCTTTTTGGCAACTTTTTCCCGTGGACCGCTGCTCTATGTCCATGGAAATCATGATGCAAAGTATGCAGAAATTCCTCCGGAAGGCTGTATTTGTATTGATAACAAAATATATGTGCATCAGGGAATACGCATCCTGGGTCTGGGAGGTTCGATGCGTTATTGTCCGGGTGAATATCAGTATACGGAATGGGAAATGAAAAAGAGGGTGCTTCGTATGAAGCTGCCGCTTTTAATTAATCATGGTTTTGACATTCTCATGACCCACGCGCCGGCTTATCAGCTTGGAGATGGTGAAGACCTGCCCCATCGGGGATTTCAGGTATTCAGGACATTGCTTGATGATTATCAGCCCCGCTATTTTGTTCATGGACATGTCCATCCAAATTATAATGTGGATGCCAAAAGATGTCTGGATTATGGAAAAACGAAGATTTACAATACCTATGAACGATATATTTTTGAATACTAGAAAAACCGCTCACGGCCTGTCGGCTGAGAGCGGTTTGCTTTTTAATCGAACATTTTTAAAATCTGGGCTTTTGGCATCGCACCAACAATTTTGTTGATGATTTCGCCATTTTTCATAGCTACAAGTGTCGGAACACTCATCACCTGGAAAGTTCTTGCCAAATCGAGGTTTCTATCGACGTCCAGTTTGCATACTTTAATGTCCGGACGCTCGTTGGCGATTTCGTCAACTACTGGGGAAACCATCTTGCAAGGTCCGCACCATGTAGCAAAGAAATCGATGAGAACCGGTTTATCAGATTCAATGACTTCCTTCTGGTAATTTTCCTGAGTCAATTCAATAACAGCCATAATATTACTCCTTTCATGTATCTTTAACTTTCCCTGACAGGCATGTTTTGATGCACATCAGGTGAAATTATGTTGTCTTACTCAGAATAGCACATCTGAGTGAAAAAAGACAGACTATTTTTCAAAATGCCAATTGAAAATAAATATCAAATATCGTATAGTAAGTAATGAGTAAAAGACATATGAAGGGGTTGTAAAAATGGAGTACGTAACACTTGGAAAAACAGGACTTAAAATCTCCCGCATGGGTTTTGGCGGTATTCCGATTCAGCGGATTGATGCGGCAGGTACAAAAAAATTAATGGAAATGATGGCAGAAAAGGGGATTAACTATATTGATTCTGCCAGAGGATATACGGTCAGTGAGAGCTTTATCGGTGAAGGAATCGAAGGTATGCGGGAAAAATTCGTACTGGCTACAAAAAGTATGTCCCGCACAAAAGAAGCGATGGCAAAGGATATCGAAATAAGTTTAAATAATTTCCGTACAGACTACATTGATTTATATCAGATCCACAATCCAAATATGGAACAGTTTGAACAGGTCATTGGACCGGATGGCGCTCTGGAGGCTTTAATGGAAGCGAAGGCTGCAGGCAAAATCGGTCATCTTGGCCTTACAGCTCATTCCCTTGAAGTATTTGAAAAGGCCCTTGAGATGGACTGGGTAGAAACCATTATGTTCCCATATAATATCGTGGAGCGTCAGGGTGAAGAGCTTATACATAAATGTCATGAAAAAAATATTGGTTTTATCGATATGAAGCCGTTGGCCGGCGGAGCCATTGAAGACGGGCGTCTGGCATTGCGATTTGTCTGTGCCAATCCGGATGTGACTGTGGTCATTCCGGGTATGTATGATGTTTCTGAAATCGAAAAAAATATGGAAGCCGTCGAGGCAGCAGAGCCGTTGACTGAAGAAGAACTGGCAGCTATGGAACAGGTCCGTAAACAGCTCGGCACGAATTTCTGCCGCCGCTGCAATTACTGTCAGCCATGTACAGCCGGTATTAATATTTCCGGATGTTTTCTGTTTATCTGGTTTGTAAAACCATACGCAGCCCTGATC
>CATYEA010000298.1 GCA_958405355.1 uncultured Lachnospiraceae bacterium | reverse complement strand
CGAAGCGTTGTTTTAAGTGTGAAGGAAAATGAGTATCTCACTGCTTCTGAGGCGTTGGGCGCTTCCAAAATGCGGATTTTGATGAAGGAACTTATTCCAAACAGTATCAGTTCTGTGTTGATCATGGCGACGACCGATATTGGTAATCAGATTTTGATGTTTTCAACATTGAGCTTTTTGGGTCTGGGTTCTGCGCCGCCGACACCGGAATGGGGAATGATGGTATCCGACGGTGTGGATTACTTTAATAAATTCTGGGTGGCTGGGTTCCCCGGACTGGCTATTTTTACGATGGCCGTGGGTGCCAACTTTATTGGTGACGGATTAAGAGATCTTCTCGATCCGAAGCTCAGAAAACAGTTTTAAATGAGATAAAAGGAGCATATTTCGATGAAACAAAACAGAGTGGACCGCATTTTGGCGGCATTAAAAGATATGGGACTTACTCAGATGCTGATCGTGGACCCGATGTCCATTTACTATCTGACGGATGTGTTCGTAGCACCTTTTGAGCGTTTTTATGGACTTTTACTTCGGGCCGATGGAAAGCATGCTTTTTTCCTGAATAAATTATTTACTGTACCGGAAGAGGTCGGTGTGGAAAAAGTATGGTATTCAGATACAGACCCGGCGATGGATATTGTGGCCGGAGATGTGGATAAAGAAACGGCTCTTGGTGTGGATAAGGAATTAAAGGCAAGATTTTTATTGCCATTGATGGAAATGGGAGCAGCCAAAGGTTTTGTCAATGCATCTTTAGCCGTGGATACGACAAGAGGTGTGAAAGATATGGATGAGCAGGAAAAAATGCGGGTAGCTTCCCATATTAATGATATGGCCATGGCCGAATTTAAGAAATTGATTCATGAAGGTATCACCGAAAAAGAGGCAGCGGACCAAATGCTGCAGATTTATTTAAATCTGGGTGCCGATGGATTTTCCTTTGAGCCTTTGGTAGCTTTTGGGGCCAATGCGGCGGATCCCCATCATGCACCGGATGATACGGTGGTGAAACCGGGCGATGCAGTATTGTTCGATGTGGGCTGCATCAAAGACGGATATTGTTCAGATATGACTCGGACTTTTTACTTTAAAGAAGTAAGTGATACCCACCGTCATATTTATGATACAGTACGCAGTGCCAACGAGACGGCCATTTCCAAAATCAAACCAGGAGTTTCGCTGTGTGAATTGGATAAAACGGCGAGAGATCTGATCGATGCGGAGGGCTACGGTCCGAATTTTAATCACCGGCTGGGACATTTTATCGGGCTTAGCGAGCATGAGTTTGGCGATGTATCTTCGACAAATCAGCAGAAAGCAGAACCGGGAATGATTTTTTCTATTGAACCGGGTATTTATCTGACAGATGATACAGGTGTCCGGGTGGAGGATCTGGTACTTGTGACAGAGGACGGCTGTGAAGTTCTCAATCATTATTCCAAAGAACTTGAGATTATCGAGTAAGGAGTTAATAAGATGAATCCGATTGCAACATTACATATGAAGAACGGCAAAAAGATCGTGATTGAGCTTTTGCCGGAATCGGCGCCAAATACAGTGAATAGCTTTATTTATGTGGCTTCGAAAGGCTATATGGATGATCATGCCATTGAACGGATTGTTCCGGGAAACTGGGTGGATATCAGCTACACAGCCTTTGGAAAGAAAGAATGTCAGTATTTGATTCCGAATGAATTTGAATTAAATCCACAGGTCGTTCCGCTGGACTCCCATCCGGGAGTTGTGGCTATGGGCGGCTATGGAGAAGCCGGATTAGCCAGCTGTGAGTTCTTTTTCCCGCTCAGAGATTGTCCGGAACATAAAGGAACCTATCCGGTTTTTGGTAAAGTGCTGGAAGGTATGGATGAAATATATCGACTGGAAAAAGTAGACACAGTTCCGGTCACAGATTTTCCGATTTCCGGGGTGGAGGTCAATCGTCCGGTAGAGCCACAGATTATTGAAAGGGTAGAGCTGGAACTGTTCGGCCAGACCTATCCGGAGCCGGTCCGCGTTCCGAATCCGGAACTGCCGCCGTGCTGGAAATAAAAGATAAGAAACCTGATTTCCCGAAAGGCCGGGAACTCAGGTTTTTTGTGTCTATAGGCAGATATATTCAAAGGTTTTAAGATGATGACAGGAGAGGTTAGAGCAGTGAGACAGAGATATTTTTTTGCAACAGACAACGGAATGTTAATCTGGGATGTGGATTCGATGCTGAAAGCGATCGAGAATCATCCAAGGGACTTTGAACTTCGTTTGGTGGATACAGATGTTCTGGCCCGGGAGAATCAGGAGGCTTTCGTCAATGAAACTTATGCCATGGAGACGGATTTGGAAAAGCCTTGTGTACTGGCGGAGATTGCAGGCGGACATTATCTTTTGCTGGATGGCAATCATCGTTTGAGAAAGGCCGTCAGAGAAAAGCTTTCATGCATGATTTGTTATTGCCTGAAAGAAGAGCAGCACCAGAAATATATTGAAAATTATCGTCCAAAAGAGTATGAGCGGGTCATGG
>CATYEA010000297.1 GCA_958405355.1 uncultured Lachnospiraceae bacterium | reverse complement strand
CTCTGGATAGCTACAAAATACCATGGCTGTAAATTCACACCGGAAGGCGCCCATGTACCTGCCTCCAGAATTTCTTTTAAATCCTTCGGATCAACTGACTGATCCAGATAAGACCGGATACTTCGGCGATTAAGAATTGTTTCGTATGTATTCAATATAAAACCTCCCTTCACTGATTAAATTAATATTCCTTCAACAAATGATTAGCAATGACCACTCTCTGAATTTCATTAGTTCCTTCGAAAATCTGATAGATTTTTGCATCACGCATAAGTTTTTCCACCGGATATTCTCTGCTGTAACCATAGCCACCAAAAATCTGAATGGCTTCCGATGTCACTTTCATGGCAACATCGCCGCCATAGGCTTTGGCAATAGCCGATTCCTTGCCATAAGGCCGTCCTATCTCCATCAGTGTACAGGCATGGGCTACCATCTGCCGGGCCGTTTCAATCTGAATTTCCATATCCGCCAGTTTAAAAGAAATTGCCTGATTGTTTACAATCGGCTTTCCAAACTGGATTCTCTGTTTGCCATAGGCAATGGCTTCTTCCATAGCTCTCTGGGCAATTCCTACAGCCATACAGCCGATAAAGGTACGACTGACGTCCAAAGTCTGCATGGCAATCTTAAAGCCCTCGCCTTCTTTACCAAGAAGATTTTCCGCCGGGATACGGCAGTCATCGAAAACAAGGTCGCAGGTTCTGGAGCCACGGATTCCCATTTTATCCTCATGTTTGCCATAAGTAAAGCCCGGCATACCGTCCTCAACGAGGAAAGCGCTCATCCCTTTAATGCCTTTACTCTTGTCAGTCATAGCAGTCACTACATAAATACCTGCTACTCCGCCGTTGGTAATAAAACATTTCCGTCCATTCAGCACATAGCTATCACCGTCTTTTTTAGCAGTTGTTTTGCCAGCGGCTGCATCGGAACCAGCCTGAGGCTCTGTCAGTGCAAAACCGCTGAATTTACCGGAAATAATTGTATCACAGAATTTCTTTTTCTGCGCTTCTGTTCCGGCCATGAACACAGATTTTAAACCGATATTGCTGACGGAAAACGTCAGGGCAAAGCCGGCATCCGCCTTTGCCATTTCTTCAAGAATCGCCGCTATAGACAATTTGTCAAGGCCAAGGCCGCCGTATTCTTCCGGTATATCCAGCATATGAAGCTGCATCTCCATCGCCTTATCATAAATCTCTTTCGGCCACTCTCCGGTCCTGTCATATTCCTTCGACTGTTCTTTTACCTCATTATCACAGAACTCACGGACCGCTTCAATTAATTCCTCTGTTTCTTCTGAACAAATATATCCCATGTCCATCTCTCCTTTTTTCTTCTATTGTGCTATGTTTTACTCTGAAATACAATGATAATTTATTCAAAAACTTTTCAACCTGAAGTTTATAGCTTTTATCAAAAAACAATGACATTTTTTCAACAATTCTTTAATTTTTAGTTTACAGTTTTCCAGAATCCGGAGTAAAAAGCAGAGGCTCCGCAACTGGTGCAAATTGCGAAGCCTCTACAATTATAAAGGAAGTTTTTTGTTTCTGCTTTCGCAGAATATGAATTTTATTAATGGATTTTAGTCTATCAACATATTTTTATAATTTTTTTGTTGCCATGATTTTGGCTTCACCATCGACAACAACTGTACCGTCCTGAATCGCAACAACGGTTTTCATGGTCATAATTTTACGTTTCTCGTCCATGGCTATAATTTCTGCCGTTGCCGTAATTGTATCACCCACATGAACCGGCGCTGTAAATTTGAGATTCTGCTCCAGAAAAATAGCATCGGCTCCCGGCAGTGCCATACCCAAAACGGTAGATATAAAGGAGGCGGTTAACATACCGTGGGCAATCTGACTGCCAAAACGTGTCGTCTTTGCATATTCCGCATTGACATGTACCGGATTAAAATCACCGATAATTCCTGCAAAATTATAAATATCTGAAGCTAAAATTGTTTTACTGAAAGATGCTTTCTGTCCAATGGATAACTCCTGGATAGCATAGCCACTCATATTAATACTGTTCGGATCCAACATGCTCATAAAATCACCTATCCCTATTCTTCAAAGCTTAAGTGCATCAAAGCATCTGTAAAGATTTTTTCATCCATCACTTTGATTTCATCATCCATAATTGGTGTGAATTCCATCTTATCCAGGATATCCTTTTGTAAATCTATACCTGGTGCAATTTCAAGAAGTTTCATGCCGCCTGGAACCAGTTTAAACAGTGCACGTTCTGTAATATAGTAAACTGTCTGTCCTGTTTCTACACCATACTCACCAGAATAAGTAATCTGCTCTACAGCTTTCTTAAACTTAATATTTGGTGCATCTTCAATAATGTTCAATTTACCATCTTTGATCTCGCATTTCATCTTACCTGCAGTAAAAGTTCCGCAAAAACCTACAACCTTGGCATTCTGGGTAATATTGATGAATCCGCCAGGACCTACCATACGTCCACCAAATTTGGATACATTAACATTACCTTTTTCATCAACTTCAGCAAGTCCAA
>CATYEA010000296.1 GCA_958405355.1 uncultured Lachnospiraceae bacterium | reverse complement strand
CAGGGAGGTTTTTCCAATGCACACAGTTCAAATTAATCTTAATTCCATTGATAAAGTAAAGGCATTTGTACATTCCGTTAACACATTTAATACTGAATTTGACCTTGTGTCCGGTCGGTTTGTGATTGACGCCAAATCTATTATGGGGATATTTAGTCTGGATTTATCCAAACCGATTAATCTAACCATTTACAATGATGATGACGCCGAAATTATGGAAAGCTTAAAGCCATTCCTTATTCAATAGATAATAAACTATGAGGGGCAGGCGCAGACTGATGAATACCAGAAATGCGCAGCCCCTTTTTTCTTTTTAAATATCCGATTCACAGAGAACCACTTCACGGCTGCTGACAGCCTCTTTGATCATATCATCAATAATATCTGCCAGATGGTGTTCGGAACGCTCAATCACCCGGATATTCGGCTTTGTTACCGGATGTTTTGCAACAAAAATAGTACAGCAATCCTCATAAGGCTGAATCGATGTCTCAAAAGCGCCGATCTGCTCAGATATCTCAACGATATCATTTTTATCAAATCCAATCACCGGACGAAATACAGGCATCGTACATACTGCGTTGGTGGCTGCCAGGCTCTGAAGTGTCTGACTGGCAACCTGTCCGATACTCTCACCGGTAATCAGGCCAAGCGCGCCGTCTTCCCTGGCAATCTGCTCCGCAATCCGCATCATATAACGGCGCATGATAATCGTCAGTTCATCATGCGGGCATTTCTCATAAATTGCCAACTGGATATCTGTAAAGTTAATAATATTCAGTCGAATCGGTCCCGCATACCGGGCCACGATACGGGCCAGATCAACAACCTTCTGTTTTGCCCGTTCACTGGTATAAGGAGGCGCATGGAAATAAGTCGCATCAATGGTCACACCCCGTTTAGCAATCATATATCCGGCTACAGGACTGTCGATACCGCCAGATAAAAGCAGCATAGCTTTTCCATTAGTTCCCACCGGCATGCCCCCCGGTCCTTTGATGCTCTTTGAGTAAATATAAGTCTTTTCACGAACTTCAATATTCAGCATCACATCCGGCTTATGCACATTGACCGACATCTCAGGGAAACGGTCTAAAAGATATTCACCGATATCCGCATTAATCTCCATGGATTTTTTCGGATAACGTTTGTCAGCACGTCTAGAATCCACTTTGAAGGTAAAATGCTTGTCCTCATAGGCCTCATCTATGTAGTCTCCCACCACTTTTGTTAAATTATCCCAGGATGGATCATCACAAATCACCACCGGACAAATAGCTACAATACCGAATACCCGTGTCAGGGCCGCTACCACGTCATCATAATCATAGTCACCAAGCATGTGGACATAAATACGTCCCTGCTGTTTTGTCACATCAAAGGCCGCCGCATCCTTCAAAGCGTATTTAATCTGTTTAATTAATGCGTCTTCAAAAAGATAACGGTTTTTTCCCTTAATACCAATCTCGCCATATTTTATTAAAAAAGCTTTAAACATTACTTTCTTCCTCCCCGTGTGAATCGGCGCAGCATCGGAAGCAGAGCTTCCAGCACTTCGCAGCAGGCATTTAACTCTTCCTCTGTAGTATCATAACACAGACTGAACCGGATTGTCGCGTCCAAATATTTTTTTTCTACACCAATAGCCTTTAATGTACCGCTGATGGCCGGATGATTGGATGAGCAGGCTGAACCGGAAGATACATATATCCCCCTTTCTTCCAATGCATGGAGAAGTACTTCAGCACGAATATTTTCAAAACTCACACTCACCACATGGGGCGCCGGTCCCTGATGCAGATTTACTTCAGAAATCTGGTGTGCAAAGCCATTGATCCGAACTCCGTCCATTTGCTCCAAACGGTTCACAAACTGTTCTCTGAGACCATACAATTTTCTCTGCTTCTCTGTAAAATTCTCAAATACTTTCTGTACAGCCTCTCCCAAGCCTGCAATTCCCGGAACATTCTCTGTTCCGGAACGCATATCCTTCTGCTGACCGCCGCCTAAGATCAACGGCCGGACCTTTACTTTGTTTTTAATATATAAAAATCCAATTCCCTTCGGACCGTGTAATTTGTGTCCGCTTACAGACATCAGGTCAATCCGAAGTTTCGACGGATAAATTTCAATTTTTCCAAAGCCCTGAATGGCATCCACATGAAAAAGAATTTCCGGGCTTTTTTTCTTAATAATGGCTCCAATGTCATCCAGCGGCTGGACCGTACCGATTTCATTGTTGACAGCCATGACGGACACAAGGATTGTATCATCCCTGATTGCCTTTTCCAGGGCATCCAGAGAAACAACGCCATGATGGTCCACCGGAAGATAGGTCACCTCAAAGCCCTGATCTTCCAGCCATATAAAGGGATTGTAGACCGAAGCATGCTCAATAGACGTGGTAATCAGATGCTTTCCCCGCCGTTGATTTGCCATCGCAGCCCCAATGATCGCCATATTATTGGACTCGGTGCCGCCGGAAGTAAATACGATCTCTTTTTCATCTACTTTCAAAACGGAAGCAATCGTTTTTCTTGCTTCCTTTACATATTGCTC
>CATYEA010000295.1 GCA_958405355.1 uncultured Lachnospiraceae bacterium | reverse complement strand
TGAAAACAGCAGTTCGCCGTAGCCTGTTGTACCTGCGGCAATGATATCCAGTTTGGCACCAGCCTTTTCGTAGCGGTCATGGATGGTCAACAAGGCTGTCTTGGCAACAGTCAGCGGATCACCCTCATTTGGTGCATAAAAAGAATCGAGAATATTTTCATCCTCATCCATCAGCACAAATTTCGTGGTCGTACTGCCGGAATCAATGCCAAGATAAGCATGGACCGTTTCGCCCTTTTGCGGTACATAAGGTGTAAATTCCGGGAGTTGATGGCGTTCATTAAATGCACGATGTTCTTCTTCGGATTCGAAAAACAGCGGACCATCTGAAGAAGCTTGCAAATGGGCACGAAGTTCCGGATTCTCCAACAGATCAAGATAATGTTTTGGCATATACCATGAAGAATTGCCTGCAAACATACCGTCCAGAGAAAGAGCTGCGCCATAGGCAATCATAATCTCAGGATGGGTTGGACGTAGTGTTTCCTCTGGTGTGAGGCCAAGACGTTTTGCAAAAACATTTACCAGTGTTGGGTTAAAGGTCAGCGGACCACCCTCAAAAACAACAGGTTTCTGGATATCCAGACCCTGAGCCAGACCGCCGATGGTCTGTTTGGCGATAGCGTGGAAAGAAGACAGTGCCAGATCCTGGCGGGAAATACCCTGATTCAGCAGGGGCTGGATATCTGTCTTGGCATAAACACCACAGCGGCCGGAAATATCATAAATGCAGCTGCCCTGAGAGGCCAGTTCATTGAATTCTTCTACAGGTACCTTTAGTATAGAAGCAATTTCATCAATAAAAGCGCCTGTGCCGCCGGCACAACTGCCATTCATACGCATATCCGCTACATTCAGCGTCTGTGTGGCCGGGTCACGGCGGAAGAAAATCATCTTTGCATCCTGACCGCCCAGTTCGATGGCGGTTCCCACATTGTCATATTCTTTCTGGAGGGCGATGGAATTGGCAACAACCTCCTGAATATAGCAGCAGCCAAGGGCTTCAGCCAGATGCTTGGCACCGGAGCCTGTCAGGGCCAGACGGATACGGGCATTTGGAAATTTATCCTCAAAAAATGCCAGGGCATCCTGTACACTCTGGGCCTGGGCTGCGTTGTGGCGTTTATAATTAGATAATAAAATTTCATGCTTTTCGGGATTGATGGCAACGATTTTGGTGGTTGTGGAACCTACATCAATACCAACGAAAAGCTGTGTATCATTTGTAGTAAGATTAGACATGATAAGACTCCTATATCTTTTAACTTTCGGGATCCATTTGCGAATCCTGGTGTGGAATCAGATTCTGCTGGACGCGGGTCAAAAGCGTGAGCAGGATTTTTTTCTCATTTTCAGAGAGGCCTTCTGACATATGGTCGAAGACATGCGTCATATGGGCTTCTGCATTGCAGCAAATATTCTTTCCTGCCACAGTTAATGCAACAATTTTGATGCGCTTGTCATCAATGCTTTGGGTGCAGGTGACAAAATCTTTCTTCTGCAGCCGTTTAACAAGACCGACGGTGGTGGACTGCCCAATCTGCAGCTGTTTTTCAAGTGCTTTAAGTGTAAGTGTGTGCGTACCATCAGGGGCATGATTCAGCGCCTGGAGCAGATAAATCTGAGAAACCGTCAGGTCCATTTCACGGAGCTGGTTGTTGGCTTCTTTTTCCATAGCACAGTGAATATGTCGAATCAGGGGGACACATTGTTCTGTATAAGTCATGCGATTTTCCTTTTTCTTTGGAGGGTGCGAAACTTCAGGTGCTTTGAAAAATCTGCTAATCAGCTGTTCACAGCAAGCACGTTCACACTGCCTAACATTGGCAACGGTACATAAGGTGCTAAAGGACAGCACCTAAGTACCGGCCATGTTAGAAGCACCTGCTGTGAACGGCTGATTAGCAGATTTTATCCAAGGAAGTTGAGTTTCGCAACTGGCTAAAGACCTAAAATATGTATTTGTAGGTTGAATAGGTTAATATTTCATTATAAAGATTTAAATATAATGTAAGCATGTTAGAGTATAGCATTTCCGGATGAAAAATTCAATAGCATGGCATTGAATGAAGGGCGAAAAACTGTTAAGAAATGGTTAAGAAATGCTTTAGATGGAGAGAATATCTGATATAATGGGGTGATAATATGTCTTATGAAAGGTTGTATGTGCGGTTGATTTCCGGCAGGCGCTTATGATGCAGTTGGTACATGGCGGTGTGGGATGACGTTTTATTGATAAGTTGATGGAGGATTTTGAATGGAGTATAGACAAAATGACTGGTCGATTCTTGGGTTTGGGTGCATGCGGTTCCCGAAAAAGGGTGGCAGTGTGGATATGAAGGAAACAGAGCGGGAGCTGGCCTATGCCATTGCGCATGGCGTGAATTATTTTGATACGGCTTACATTTATCGCGGCAATGAAAAGGTGTTGGGGGAGTTGGTGGCAAAGAATCACTGGCGGGCGCAGATGCAGATTGCCACAAAGATGCCGCACTATCTCATTCACTCTATAGATGAGTTGGAGAAGCTTTTTTGTGAACAACTAAAGCGTTTGCAGACGGATTATGT
>CATYEA010000294.1 GCA_958405355.1 uncultured Lachnospiraceae bacterium | reverse complement strand
AATAATCAACTGTTTTTCGCATTTTTTATTAAAAATCTGTGTCTAAAAAGACGCAAAAACGGCATTCACCCCGTTTCGAAGCGAATGCCGTATTGGTTTTTATTCAACTTTTAATCAAGCTTTGCCAACGGAACCAAATAATTCCATTTTCTCAAGAACTGTCGCACGGATAGCATCTGCGCCTGGCTTTAACAGTTTACGAGGGTCATAGCCTTTGCCCTGTAAATCTTTTCCTTCTTCAATATACTTACGGGTAGCGTCTGCAAATGCAAGCTGGCATTCCGTATTTACATTGATCTTTGCAACACCTAAAGAGATTGCTTTTTTGATCATATCATCAGGAATACCTGTGCCGCCGTGAAGTACGAGAGGCATGTCGCCTGTCAGCTGCTGAACAGCATCCAGTGTTTCAAAGCTCAATCCCTGCCAGTTGGCCGGATATTTGCCATGAATGTTACCGATACCAGCAGCCAGCATGTCTACACCTAAATCAGCGATCATCTTACATTCCTTCGGGTCTGCGCATTCGCCGGCGCCGATCACACCGTCTTCTTCACCACCGATGGAACCAACTTCTGCTTCCAGAGACATTCCTTTTTCACGGCAGATCTTTACGAGTTCTTTTGTTTTTTCAACATTTTCTTCGATTGGATATTTGGAACCATCAAACATGATGGAAGAAAATCCAGCTTCCACACATTTTAAACATCCTTCGTAGGTTCCATGATCCAAATGAATGGCTACAGGAACTGTAATACCAAGTTCATCGATCATTGCACTGGCCATAGCAGCCACTGTCTTAAATCCTGTCATATACTTGCCAGCGCCCTCGGAAACACCAAGGATCACCGGGGATTTTGCTTCTTCTGCTGCAAGCAGGATTTCTTTTGTCCACTCCAGGTTATTAATATTAAACTGGCCAACAGCATAATGACCGGCTACGGCCTTTTTTAACATTTCTTCTGCAGATACAAACATTTTTAAACCCTCCATAATCTTCTTTGTTCGTTAGTAGTTACTTAAAATTTTACTCTCAAATGAGAAAAAAATCAATTAAATACCGGAAAATCAATGTTCTTTCGCGCGAACATTAATCTCAATAGTACAGTCAGAGATAAATCCCTCATTGATTTCCAATGCATATTCAGTCTGGGCATGAATATTCTTTTCTGTTTCCTCCAGCTCCACGCTGAATGTATTAAAACAGACTTCCATCATTCCGTAAGGCGTCCGGTATACAACCATATTTTTTGTATTCGGTTCAAATACCATATGGGCGCTGTGGGAACCATGCTTGATCAAATCAATCCGGTTCGGGGTCATCTTGAGGGTATTGCTCATCTGTTCGCCGGTTTCCGGTATCATTTCATCATACAGGATATAATGTTTCCCATTTTTGAAATAATAATTCCCGGTCGTGATCATCTCCGTAGCGCCATCCTCGCCATATTCATGCTGAACACCCTTAATTGATACGATTACTTTATCTGTCATTATGTATACCCATCCTTTATTGATCCTGATTAATAATTTTCAATCGGCACAAGCCGTGTCGGCACCAAATCCACCGGAAGAATGGAATTGGCAAAATTGGTAAACCGTTCCGCACCATCACTGACAAAAAAGTGATACGACGGTTCTCCGCTTTCCCGATATATACCTTCCTCTTTCAATAACTCCCGCAGACCACAGGCCGTTTCATAGGCCGGATTCACTAAAGTAACGCCGTCACCCACCAGCCGGCCGATCGCTTTTCTGAGCAATGGATAATGGGTACAGCCAAGAACAAGCGTATCCACATCGGAAGCCTGCAGTGACTTTAAATACCGTCTTGCCACTTCATCCGTCACCGGATCGTCCGTCCAGCCTTCCTCCACCAGCGATACAAGCAAAGGACAAGCTTTCTGAACAACCTGTATCTCCGGATCATATTCATGAATGACTTTCGGATAAATGCCGCTGCCTACGGTACCTTCTGTCGCTATGATTCCTATACGCTTATTTCTCGTGGCATTCACCGCGGTCACGGCCCCCGGCCGTACCACACCGATAATCGGTATATCCAGCTTTTCCTTCAAAACATCCAGCGCATAAGAAGTCGCCGTATTACAAGCCACCACAATGGCCTTCACCTGTTTTGTCTTCAGGAAATGCACAATCTGTTCCGAATAATTAATAATCGTGTCTCTGGACTTCGTTCCGTAGGGCACCCGGGCCGTATCTCCAAAATAAACAATATTTTCCGAAGGAAGCTGCCGGATGATCTCCCGTACAACAGTCAGACCGCCGACACCCGAATCAAAAACACCAATCGGTGCATCTATCTGCATCTTCCGGACCTCCTATCTCACATAACGCTCAAACGCCAGCCGGATCATCTCATCAACCAGTTTACCGTTGTCAAGTCCCTTTTCATTCCAGAGCATCGGATACATACTGATTGAAGTAAATCCCGGCATTGTATTAATTTCCTTGAAAACCACTTCATTTGTATCCTTGTCCATAAAGAAATCCACCCGGGCACAGCCAAAGCCGTCCAAGGCCTTAAATATTTTCACAGCCTCGGCACGGACTTC
>CATYEA010000293.1 GCA_958405355.1 uncultured Lachnospiraceae bacterium | reverse complement strand
CAAATGCGTGGAAATGTGACGATGCCATTTAAAGAAATTATGCCCATATCTGTCAGAGAAGGCGGAGACTTGCTCACTCCCAACAGTTTTAAGTATTGTGCAAAAGTAATTCATAACGAATTGAATAATTCTTTATTTCACGCCCACTGCCTGAGGCATACACACGGAACTATCCTGGCCGAAAATGGTGCCAGCCCAAAAGTTATAATGGAACGTCTCGGACATAAAGATATCCGGGTGACATTTAATACATATATTTTCAACACCGAAAAAATGCAGCAAGACGCTGTTGACGTTTTTGAAAAAGCCATTATGTGAGATTTGCCTACCACTTAAAATTTGGTAGGCAAATCGTAGGCAAAGCAAATATCTCAACCACTACAAAGACCGGAAATCGGCTTATTTACGTACTAATCTCACGATTGTCTCAACGTGAACGGAATGTGCAAACATATCAACACAACGCACCTTTTGTACCCTATATCCATTTCCTTCAAGGAACTTCAAGTCCCTGGCCAATGTCGCCGGATCACAGCTCACATAAACGATACGTTCCGGTGCCATCTGCACCATACACCGGAGTAGCTTTTCGTCGCAGCCCTTTCGCGGCGGATCCACAACAATAACGTCTGCATGGGCCTGCTCTCCCGGATGTTCTTCGGCATACCGGGCATAATATTCCGGCAATACCTCTTCCGCCTTTCCCACAAAAAACTCTGCATTCTCAATCTGATTCAGACAGGCATTTTCCCTGGCATCATCGATAGCCTGGGGTACTATTTCCACACCACAGACCTTTTTTGCATGCTGGGCTAAGAACAAAGAAATGGTTCCGATTCCGCAGTATAAATCCCAAACGGTTTCTTCGCCCGTCAGCCCGGCATACTCCAGTGCTGTCCGGTATAATTTCTGTGTCTGCACCGGATTGACCTGGAAAAATGAAAGAGGTGAAATCTGATAAGTAACATTACCGATTTTATCCGTTATGTATGGTTTTCCCCACAGACACTTGACCGTATCTCCCAAAATAACATTGGTTTTCTCCCGATTAATATTCAGACAAATACTGGTCATCCCCGGAATGTCTTTCAGCACATCCACCAAAGCATCCACCGCCGGAATCCGCTTTCCATTAATAACAAGGCATACCATAATCTCGCCCGTATATTTGCCGATTCTTGTAAATATATGACGCACCAGGCCCGTATGAGCCATTTCATTGTATGCGGAAACGTTATGATCCTTCATCCACCGGCGCACGATCTCCATCAACTGTCGATTCAAAGGATGCTGAATATAACACTCATCCACAGGAACGATAGAATGGGTTCTTCCGGCATAAAATCCGGTGACAATATCCCCTTCCTTGTTCTGTCCCACAGGAAACTGAGCCTTATTCCGGTAATACCATGGCTCTTCCATACCGACAATCGGTTCCATAGTATAGTCCTTAACCTGGCCGACCCGTTCCAAAAGCTCGCGAACTTTATTTTCTTTATAAATAAGCTGATTTTCATAAGCCAACGGCTGAATCTGACAGCCGCCGCAAGCTCTGGCCTGGGGACACTGCGCTTCTACCCGGTAAGGAGATGGCGTCAGAATTTCCATCAGCCGGCCATAACCGTAGGATTTTTTCATTTTTATAATCTTCGCCTGAATCGTATCACCGATAAGCGCATCTTTGACAAATAATGTAAATCCATCAACCTTTCCGATGCCTTCACCGCTGCTGCCCAAATCGGTGATAGAAAGTGTTACAAGATCATTTTTCTTTAAGCTTTCCTTCATCTTATAAAACCGCCTTTGTTTAAATCCCTTTTATTTCGAGGTTTTCCGCAAATTAGACTCAAAGAGCCGATTATATCCCATCCATTCCGTATTATCTGCCGCTGCAGCAAAGATTTCTGTCATGGTCTCCATTTTTGCATCGGTATTATCTGCCAGATTTAATGCCAAAGCCTCGACTAATGCCGGTTTTTTCGGAGAACCGTATTCCAACTCACCATGATGAGCCAAAATACAATGTTTCAATTCATTGGCAAGGGTTTTCGGAAAATTCGGAATATCCCGAATCCGGTCATGAATCATTTCTGTTCCCACCACAATATGTCCGAGAAGCTGGCCTTCGTCCGTATAATCATTGGCCGGGAAAAGAGAAAGCTCCGTTGTCTTTCCGATATCATGACACATGGCTGCTGTAAGCAGCAAATCTCTATTTAAAATCGGATATCGTTTGCAATAAAAATCACACAATTTTGTCACACCCAGCGTATGTTCCAGCAGACCGCCCACAAAACCATGATGTACACTTTTCGCCGCCGAGTGTTCCTTAAAACTTTTAATAAAGACGGTATCCTTCACAAAAAAGCTCTCCAAAAGGGCTTTCAAATAAGGATTCTGAATTGTAGCAATAAAACCTGTCAATTCCTTCATCATATCATCGATGGAGAACCGGCTTGTCGGCAGATAATCCCGGATATCATACTCCTGTTCCTGCGTCCGGCGGACACGGCGGACATTTACCTGCAATGCGCCCTGGAAGCTGGTCACCATACCATCCACTTTAATAAAATCCATGGATTCAAAATGTTCAATTCCATTA
>CATYEA010000292.1 GCA_958405355.1 uncultured Lachnospiraceae bacterium | reverse complement strand
CGGGGACAGATATGGCGGATTTTCACGTTTCTTCTGCAGGCTCCATCGGACAATCCATTATTTTTGCTCATTGCCCTGTATTTTTATTATATGATCGGCAGTGTGCTGGAACGGACATGGGGCAGTTTTCGGTTTAATGTTTACTATTTTACAGGAGTGCTCGGAACAGCACTGGCTGCAATCATTATTTATCTGATCACAGGAAGAGTCTATTATCTGGATACTACCTATATTAATGCGTCGTTGTTTCTTGCTTTCGCTTTTGAATATCCGGATATGCAGGTATTGTTCATGTTCATCATCCCGATCAAGATGAAATGGCTGGCTTACATTGATATGGTGCTTTATGGCTACAGTCTGGTCGTGGGCAACTGGGGAACCCGGATCGCGATCATTGTATCTTTGCTGAACTTTATTTTGTTCTTTTCGTCAATTGTCCGCCGCAAAGGCTATTCTCCGAAACAGGTTCATCGGAAGATGACTTATACAAAGGCTGTCAAGCAGGCCAGACAGGCTTCGACCCATCATAAATGTGCAGTCTGCGGACGTACCGAAGAAGATGATGAGACATTGGAATTTCGTTATTGTTCAAGATGTAATGGCAATTATGAATATTGTCAGGATCATTTGTTTACCCATCAACATATTAAATAAATTCAGGTGATTTTATGAAGTGGTATAAAAAGCTTTATTTGGGGGAATCCATTAAACAGGCGAAATGGGTCCGTTTTCAAATAACTTTTGGAAAAAAATCAAAAGGTTATTACTGTATCTCCCTGTCGAATTCTCCGCATAATCTCCTGGATATTTATCCGAGTCAGTTTTTAAGGACTCCGGAAATGAATACGGATGGAATTTATATTGTGGGACTGGCTTCGAATAAAACAGAGGCATTTGATGTGGTCAGAGATATTATTGAAGATGTGTATGTCCATACCCACGGCTTTGATCTGAGAAGCTATTTAGGTATTACAGTTTAGAGGTGTTGAAGTGATACATATCATTCTATTGATTTTAAAAATACTCGGATGTATCATCCTTGGAATTTTGGCATTGCTTCTGGCTGCGCTGCTTATTGTTCTTTTTGTGCCTTTCCGGTATGAGCTTTCAGCCGCCTATGACGGAGCACCGGAAGCTTTTGGAAAGCTTTCATGGCTGTTTGGAGCATTGAGGGTACGGGGCAGTTTTAAAGACAAAAAACTTCAGGCCAGAGCCTCCGTACTGTGGTTTCGGGTTTTCAGCATGGGGGAAGAAACGACGGAAGCTGCCGGGGATGCTGAAAAGGCTGCCGATGATACGGCGGAGATTGTGGAGGAAGATTTTGATTCGATTCTGGAAGTACCGGAGAACATTCCTGAAAACGAAACAGCTTCGGACAAGTCTGTTTCACCAGACCTTAATAATCCGATAAGCCCGGAGGCATCGGCAGAACCGGAGAGTCCGGCAAGTTCCAAAACTTTGGAAGAACCAGGTCATACGGCAAGTTCGCAGGCTCCAGTTGAAACCGGGATTAAATCATTGCCAAAGCCGAAAAAAAAGGCAAAAAAGGAAAAAAAGCCAAAGCCGAAAAAACCGGGTCTTGGAGAGCGGCTTTCGAAATTTTTCGAGGGGCTGAAAAAAAAGATTTCTTCCGCAGAAAAACAGTATGAAAAGCTCGTGCATAAAAAGGAACTGCTGGAACGATTCTGGAATGCGGAGTTTACTCAGAGAAGCATTGCTTTTGCTAAAAAGGCGCTTTTCTCCATCCTGCGTCATTTGCGGCCGAAGGATCTTTCAGGAAATATTCATTTTGGTTTTGATAAACCGTCAGATACAGGGAAGGTTCTCGGCTATGCCAGTATTCTTTATGCCTGGTATGGAAATTCCTTGAAATTGTATCCGGATTTTCAAAAAACGGCTTTGGATGGTGATATTCATATTCAGGGGTCTGTTCGATTGTATATTTTCCTTTATTGGGGATTACGTGGTCTCTTAAATAAGGATTTGAGAAAATTATTGAAATATATAAAGCATTATAAAGGTAAGGAGGAAACCTTATGGCAGTAAATACATTCAGCACATCCGTTCAGTCTTTATTTGATGGAATGAACGGCATTCTTTCAACGAAATCAGTAGTTGGTGAGCCGATCACTGTGAACGACACGATCATCATTCCGCTGGTGGATGTCAGCTTTGGTATGGGCGCCGGTTCAACTTCATCGGAAGCAAAAAAGAAGGATGCTTCCGGCGGCGGTGTTGGCTGCAATATGGACCCGTGTGCGGTTCTTGTCATCCGCGGTGATGTGGTAAAAGTCATTCCGGTGGAAAGCCATCAGTCGCCGTTTATGAAATTGATCGATATGGTTCCGGATATTATGAATCGTTTTGCAAAAGGCGATCCGATGCAGAATCCTGAAGTTGCAGAACAGGTCAATACAATTGTGGAAGATAATTAGTACTTTTTTCGCATCGGGAGCATAAAATATAAAGACCAAAAATATGGAGCGATGCTTATGAAACGCATTATAGGATTTATAATGTTCTGGATAGCTGTTGGCATGACGATCATGATGTTTATTGATTCAGCCCTCTTAAGTATCTGTCTCATTTTATTTTGTCTGGTTTTG
>CATYEA010000291.1 GCA_958405355.1 uncultured Lachnospiraceae bacterium | reverse complement strand
CCACCAGGGCAAATGTCGATATGTACATACCAATATCTCCGCCGATCAGATCACCGACCTGTTTTAAGATTGTCCCGATGATCAGCGTCGAAAAAAGTCCCAGCCCCATGCCGCTCAATCCATCGATAAAAATATGGGACAAAAACTTCTGAATCGCTTTCATATACTTTATCTCCTCTATTCTGTTACTAAATATCCCCGCTCACGCAGATCTCTTTCAATATTATCTAAAATACGCTCTGAAGCCGCCTCCACCGTGTGAATATGGACACCATTGGAAATCTGAAGCAGAGGGCCGGCTTTGCTGGAGCCCATACGCTCATAAAAAGCCATAACATCCTGCCGGTTTTCCAAAATCAGATCCGCCTGAATCTGACCATAAACATCATGGGCAACGATCACATTCAATACTTTTCCTCCATTATCAACAATCAGAGAAAGTTCATCCACGATCTGTTCCTTTGTATGATTTACCATAAAGGAACGGCGGTATTTTTTCGCGGGTCCCTGCGTATATAAAATATATCCCTTCGGAGTGGCAAAAATTTCTGAATCACCGGCCCGCAGCAGGGCAATATCCTGAACAATAGCCTGCCGGCTGACACCCAGTGCTTTGGAAAGGGAACTTCCTGAAACCGGTCCTGAACTGTTTTTTAAAATATCCAGCAGCTTTTCTCTGCGGATATCGCCTTCAACCATACAATTTCACCCCCTGGACGACCTGTCACATAGTTTCTTAATGATTATAGCACAGGAAATGCTATCTGTAACATATTTTTTCATGAAATAATCCTTGCTTCACGCGCTGCTGTCGGCTATAATGCTGTAGTGAAGAAGGAGTTATGAATGATGTTTCGCATGTGGATGAAAATATTTAAAGATAACCGACTGTTACAGGACACAGTCATCACTTTGGACGACCCTGAAATGAGCCGGACAGCGAAGGTTTTCCAGGCTGTCTATGATGCTTGTATGATCTTTGACCTGTCGCAGCCGATCTGGCTGGATGCCAATATACGAGAATTTAAACGGCAGAATAAAACCCGTTTTATTCAGGATAATTTTGTGGAAGAAATTCCATTTGATTTTTTAGAAATTCATGTGATTGAAGAGGATTAAAAAATGATGATGTATGTATTATTAATTATCGGTTTTTTTCTATTGGTCAAGGGTGCTGATTATTTCGTAGAAGGCAGTTCGGCCATCGCCAAACTTCTCAAAGTACCTTCGGTCGTCATCGGTCTGACCATTGTCGCTATGGGCACCAGCGCTCCTGAAGCTGCTGTCAGTATTACGGCCGGACTGGCCGGAAGCAATGAACTGGCCCTGAGCAATGTTATCGGTTCCAACCTGTTTAACCTGGTCTTTATTGTCGGCATATGCGCCCTCATACGGCCTTTCATCGTCGATCAGAGCATTATGAAACGGGATTTTCCGATTGCCATTTTAAGCTCTGTCCTGTTGCTGTTTTTTATCCGTGACAATTATCTTTCCCGGATAGAAGCATTGATTCTGCTTGTACTGATGGCCGCCTATCTGACGGTGACTGTTGTCTCCGCCATTCGGAATCCCATTGATATCGAAGGAGCAGACCATTATCTTCCAATGCACACCAGCCTCATCTATGTGGGCCTTGGTTTAGCCGCCATCATCATCGGCGGAGATTTGGTCGTAGATAACGCCTGCCGGGTCGCCGCAGCCTTCGGTCTGAGTGAAACACTCATTGGCCTGACCATTGTCGCCATCGGCACCTCCCTTCCTGAACTGGTTACTTCCATCACCGCTTCCAGAAAGGGCGAAAGCGGCCTGGCTCTCGGAAATGTGGTCGGATCCAACATATTCAACATTATGTTCATCCTCGGTATGTCCGGGACAGTCCATCCGATCACTGCTGAAGCAGTAGCCTTTATGGATATACTTATTTTAATTATATTGACCCTCATTATTTATATTTTCTGCAAAATCCGCGGACAGATGGGACGTTTTATGGGCTTTGCCTGTGCGGCTGCCTACCTGATCTATTCCGTTTATATAGTACTTCGCTGAAATTTAAGGTTTTCTGCATATCTCTGCCTTCACTTTCATAAGCTGTAAAAAAACGGAGTTTGCCATGAAAACCTTTCTCAAAACCGGTTGTGTCGTATGTGCGCTTTTTCTTCTCGGCGCACTTTTTTATGAATGGCTTCACCCGGAAATCTATATTACCACTTCTGCTAACCCTGACAAGCAGCCCATTACCCGCATAAGTACAGAAAAGCCAGCCGTTGCTCTGACTTTTGAAACAGCCCCCGTCAATGACAATACCGCCGGGATATTGGACATTCTTGATAAATATGAGGTCCATGCCACCTTTTTTGTCACCGGAAGCTGGGCAGACCAGCATCCTGACCTTCTAAAGAGAATAGCAGATTCAGGCCACGATCTGGGAAATCACAGTGAAAATCACAAAAATATGAAAGCTCTGGACACCGACGAATGCCGACAGGAAATCATATCTCTTCACGAAAAAGTCAAAGAACTTACCGGCGTGGAAATGCATCTCTTTCGTCCACCCTATGATGCCTGTAGTTCCCAGCTCATTCAGACTGCGGCAGACTGCGGCTATGCCACCA
>CATYEA010000290.1 GCA_958405355.1 uncultured Lachnospiraceae bacterium | reverse complement strand
GTATATTCATAAAGAGGTCTATTTTCTTCCGATATCGGTGCTTTCATATAAATATAGCGGCCATCATAAATACTGATATGGGCGCCGTGAATCCCAAATAGCGCATAGTCACGAATTGCTTTCTTCTCTTCAATTACAGTCCTGATTGGTTTTCCCTGCATATCGGCAGGACGTTTTAGCCCAAAAAATTCCAATAATGTCGCCGACAGATCAATTGTCTGAACAATCTCTTCCCTCGTCTCACCGTCACAGTCAAATCTCGGATCATGAATGAAGAGTGGTGTATGTGCAATTTCATCGTAACATGGCATTACAATTTTACTCCACCAGCCATGTTCTCCAAGCAGGTATCCATGGTCGGTATTGACAATCAGCATGGTGTCCTTCCATAGATCCAGTTCATCAAATTTATCCAGGACCTTACCTAAATAACTGTCACACATTGTAAGCAGCGCCGCATATTCGTTCTTCAAATGCTCTGCTGTTGTCTGATCTTCGGTCACGTGATGATAGGGTGGCCAGTCCATATCCGGCCCGTCATATCCATCCGGATATAATTCCCGATAGCATTGCGGCGAAAAAAACGGTTCATGGGGATCAAAGCATTCTACCTGCAGAAACCAATTATCACAGCCGTGATTGGCATCAAGAAATTCCAGACCGCTCTTAACCGTTTGGGCTAGTGAGGTATCTTCTTCATTTCTTACAAATTTCCGGTTTACTGCATCGTGGCGCTGTAAATCCTGAGTAGCCTGGAAGTAAAGGCCATCTTTATTCTGAAGCTTGGACTCATCACAGGGGCCAAGCAGTTCTGGAAGGCACTTCCATTTATCTCCCTCCTGACCGCGTATGATTTCCCAGGAATTATAACGATAGTGATATGTAGCGCCGCCATCTTCCCAATAATGGATATGATCAGAAATCAAATGAGAATATACACCATTATCTTTTAAAATTTGCGGCATGGAATCATCAAAAGGCTCAATAGGTCCCCAGCTGCGATGCAGAAAATTATATCTCCCTGTCTGCAATTCTCTGCGTGCCGGCATACAGGGCAAGCTGCCCGCATAACAGTTCGTAAATTTCACACTTCTCTCAGCAAGCCTTTTAAAATTAGGCGTTTTTGTCCAATCACAGCCATAGGGCTCAAGCATTTCACGGTTAAGTGAATCAAACATCATCATTACTGCTTTCATAATTGCCTCCCTTTTACCACCACTTAATCAATTCAGTAACCTGATTTCTCAAATCAATAAATTCAGGTTTCACAACACTTCTCGGACGCGGCAGCCCATTCACCAACTTTTTCTTGATGCTTGTAGGTTTATTAGTCAAAACCAGAATATTCTCACTTAAGTAAACCGCTTCTTCTATGTTATGGGTGATAAATATGACAGTTGTCCCAAGCTTTTTCCACAGTTTAATTAACTCGTCCTCTAACCGAAACCTCAGCTCCACGTCCAGCTGTCCATACGGTTCATCCATAAGAAGTATATCTGGTTTCACAGCAAATGCTCTGGCAATCACCACTCGCTGAAGCATACTCGTCGACAGTTCAACCGGATAGTAATCCTTATACTTTGTGAGACCCACCATTTCAAGGACCTCTGCAACTTCCTTCTGAATTACATCCTTTGGCTTTTTTTTCATTTTCAAGCCGAAAGCTACATTTTGTTCCACTGTAAGCCATGACATGGTAGAATATTCCTGAAAAATGTATGCAATATTGTGTTTATGTGTATCTACTTTCTCTCCATTTACCAGAATCTGACCAGCCGTTAAGTTATATAATCCCGTTATACAATTTAAAAATGTTGTTTTTCCGCATCCGGTAGGACCAACAATACATAAAAATTCTCCCCGGTGAACATCGAAAGAAACATCGTTCAGTACAGACAAATCACCGAAATTTTTTGTCATATGGTCCACATGCAGTATAATATCATTTTTTTCCACAGCTATACTCCTCGCTATAATGCTTTATCCACAACCCCACTAATTTCTTCCCGCAGGTTCAAAAATTCGGTGTCAACATAATTTCTCGGCCTTGGCAGCCGTATTTCATATTCCTTCTTGATTCTGGTCGGACAATTTGTCAAAACAATAATACGGTCTGCAAGGTAAAGTGCTTCTTCAATATTATTGGTAACAAAAACTATCGTTCTCTTTTCTTTTTCCCATATCTTCATCAAATCTTCCTGCATAAGATAGCGAGTCTGTGCATCGAGATGACCAAATGGTTCATCCATAAAAAGCACATCTGGTTCATTGCAGTACGCCCGCGCAATCCCCACCCGCTGCTGCATACCGCCCGAAAGTTGATTCGGATAGGAGTTTTCAAAACCTTTTAATCCAACCAAATCAATATAATGGCTGGCCTTCTCCCGGCGCTCCTTTTTTGTCATTCCCTGCACCTTTGGTCCATATTCCACATTTCCCATAACGGTAAGCCAGGGAAAAAGAGCCATACGCTGATATACAACCCCTCTGTCAGGGCCAGGCTTACTTACCTTTTTACCGCTCACCTCCACAAGTCCCCCGCTCACAGATTCCAGACCTGACATACAGTTGATCATTGTTGACTTACCACACTGTCCCGGTCCGAACAAAACCAGAAG
>CATYEA010000289.1 GCA_958405355.1 uncultured Lachnospiraceae bacterium | reverse complement strand
CGCTGAACCTGGATGCTATCCACGACACAGTTCATGAGATGGCCCGCGATGAAGCCCGCCATGGAAAAGCATTCGAAGGTCTGCTGAAGAGATACTTCGGCTAATTCGAAAATCGCATAGAATAAGGATTTTTATATAAGAGGGAATCACGAAGGTGGTTCCCTCTTTTCAGTGCCGCAAGTTATTTGAAGGCGGCATCGATTTGTTGAAAATGAGTGAAATCATCCTTGAATGATACCCGATTCAATTGCATTTTTTCTAAGCACATCAATAAATACAGGAAGTGCCGGATTCTGATTGTCTTCTCTCCAGATGACCATGATATCCACATGTTCATATTCGCCCACCAGTGGGATAAATACAAGGTCACTGCTCTGTCGGACATATTTAATCGCGGATTCCGGTGCAATGGTAATGCCGATACCGGCAGCTACAAGGAGCATCAGGGTTTCGATAT
The DNA here is from genome assembly GCA_958405355.1 of uncultured Lachnospiraceae bacterium. Taxonomy (GTDB): domain Bacteria; phylum Bacillota; class Clostridia; order Lachnospirales; family Lachnospiraceae; genus Frisingicoccus. The sequence continues at coordinate 2,161 of CATYEA010000289.1, read as the reverse complement.
CGGAAGATTTGCCGACGATTTTAGGAACAAAACCGGCTTCAGCAAACTGCTGTGGGATAATATAGTCATATTTCTTCGCTCTTGGATTATCATAAAATTTTGTGAGTAAGAAATTCTCATTTCTCAAATCATATCGACTAAGGACACTGAGCTGGGCATATGGATGAGTGGCCGGAAGTACGGCGTATAATTTCTGGGTTGCGACGTGCAGAGATTTAAAGCCTTCAATATTCGTGGTTTTATAACAGATATTAACAGCTGCGTCCAGCTTTCCTTCTTCCATGTCTAATAGTAAATCAAGATGCGCTTCTCTGTAAATATAAAAGGCAATACTTGGATTTGAGAGGCTGAATTCTTTTAATCGTTGTCCGAAATTTGTATTTTCCTGCCCTTTTACATAACCGATATTCAAATTGCCGGAAATGCCTTCAGCTGCTTTGCGGGTGCGTGTAATGGCAGCCTGATTACGTTCCAGAATCATTCGTGCTTCTGTTAAAAAAACCTGACCGGCCGGTGTCAGGGAAACTTTTCTCTTCTGGCGGTCAAAAAGCTTGACTTCCAGATCTTCTTCCAAAGCCTGCATATGCTGTGTGATAGCAGTTTGTGAAATATAATGCTGTTTGGCAGCCTCTGTAAAATTCAGACATTCGGCGGCTGTGATGAAATATTTCAGCTGATTGGTAGTCATAAGTCTATATCCCTCCCAAGAAATAAACAAATTATTGATAAGAAAAACAAATCATTAACAAACGTTTTTGTTATTATACTATAAAATTTCAGGATATTCAACGGAAGTTGGGAATAAAATAGCCCTATTTTATAAGTTTTTGCTTATGAAAACCAGCATTTTCCTTATTGGATTTCCAGATGTATCCATTTTATAATGATGACATCAGAAAGATGCATCTTGTAACTTGTTAAAATATAGACAATTGATAAATCAGGGAGAGAGAAATATGGGAGAAGAAGTAAAATCCAAAAGACGCCCGCCGGACCCGAATTCAGCAAAGTATAAATTGAGTCAGATTGCTGCGAAAGCTTATACAGATGCAGAAGAAGCAAAGGCACGCGGAGAGATGGTTGGCTGGTGTTCCAGCAATTTCCCAGTGGAGATTCCGGAAACATTGGGGTTAGCCGTTGTTTATCCTGAGAATCAGGCAGCAGGTATTGCAGCAAGAGGAGCAGGTGAAAGACTGTGTAATATCAGTGAAGCCGATGGTTATTCCAATGATATTTGTGCTTATGCAAGAATCAGTATGGCTTATGCCAAGATTAAGGATGCACCGGAACAGAATGTGCCGATGCCGGATTTCCTGCTTTGCTGCAACAACATTTGCAACTGTATGATTAAATGGTATGAAAATCTGTCAAAAGAGTTAAAGATTCCGATGATTATGATCGATATTCCGTTTAATCCGGACTATGAAGTTTCAGATGCAGAGACTGCTTATATTAAGGCACAGTTCCTGGATGCGATTCATCAGCTGGAAGAATTAACCGGCAAAAAGTGGAGTGACGAAAAGTATAAGGAAGTCATGGAATATTCCGGACGGACAAGCCGTGCATGGCTGGCAGCCACAGCAACTGCTAAATATACACCATCCCCATTTAACGGCTTTGATCTTTTGAATCATATGGCGGTTATGGTAACTGCCCGTGGTAAGAAAGAGGCAGCGGACGCTATGGAAACGCTTCTGAAAGAGTATGAAGAAAATCATGTGGAAGGTAAATCTACTTTCCGTACAGAAGAAAAATACAGAATCATGTTTGAAGGTATTGCCTGTTGGCCATGGTTGCGTGTCACATCCACAGGACTTAAGAGCCGTGGCATCAATATGGTTACAACCATTTATGCGGATGCATTTGGTTTCATTTACAAAGATTTTGATGATATGTGTAGAGCGTATGCGAAGGTTCCGAATGCCATCAATCTGGAACTGGCAAGAGACAAACGTGTGAAACTCTGCAAAGACAATCATGTAGAAGGACTTCTGGTACATACCAATCGTTCATGTAAACTCTGGAGTGGTTTCATGCCGGAAATGAGTCGTCAGATTGGTGAGATGTGTGATATTCCGGTTGTCAGCTTCGACGGTGATCAGGCAGATCCTCGTAACTTCTCTGAGGCACAGTATGAGACAAGAGTACAGGGACTGACTGA
>CATYEA010000288.1 GCA_958405355.1 uncultured Lachnospiraceae bacterium | reverse complement strand
GTATCCTCTTTGACACCGTGGAGTCTGGCCGGTATGACCTTTGTATCATTAATGACTAAACAATCCTCCGGATTCAGTTCATCAATGATGTCTTTAAATATTTTATGCTGGATATCACCGGTCTCCTTGTCCAGGATCATGAGACGGGAACTGGAACGGTCCGTCAGAGGATCCTGGGCAATAAGTTCTTCCGGTAAATCATAATAAAAATCTGATGTTTTCATAATCTATTACTTTCTCAATTCGATGCCCATTTTTTCAAGTTCAGCAAGAATCTTGTCCATCACCTCATTGACATCCTTATCTTCCAAAGTTCTGGTCTTGTCGCGGAACACGATGGAATAAGCCACGGATTTACATCCCTCTTTGATCTGAGCGCCTTCATAAATATCGAACAGTTCAAAGCTTTCCAGCAGCTTACCGCCCCGTTTACGAATGACTTCCTCTACCTCGCCGACCATAATGTCCTTGCTCATGACCATACTGATATCACGGGTGACTGCCGGATATTTGGCAATACCCTGGAATTTACGGTCGAAGGATGCGCGCTCAACCAGATATGGCATATCCAGAACAGCAACATAGGTTCTTGCACCCAGTTTATAATTATCGGCAACTTCCGGATGAATCTCACCCAGATAACCGATGACCTGACCATCATAAATAATATTGGCCTGACGTCCCGGATGGAGATAGTTCTTTCCGGCTTTCGGATCATAATTTACCTGCTTTTTCATGCCGATGCGTTCCAGATATTCTTCAACCACACCCTTCATGGTGAAGAAATCACCAGAACCATACATACCCAGAGTAAACTGCACCCGTTCATCCGGATAATCGGTCAGCGGCAGTTCTTTTGGCAAATAGATCACGGCCAGTTCATAAAGTTTTGCTTCTTTATTCCGGTGGCTGTAGTTAAAAGCAAGAGATGTCAGCATACCATTTAACGGTGTGGTACGCATAATACTGAAATCCTCGCCTAAAGGATTCATAATGGTTACTGTCTGACGCAGCGAATCATCCTTATCCAAAAGGAGCTTATCAAATACCTTTGGGCTCTCGAAGGAATAAGTCATGCTCTCGGAAAATCCGCAGAACTCGGCTGTTTCTCTTGCAACAGCTTCCACACGGAGCTTGTAGGATAATTTTCCTGTCGTTGCTTCACCGCTCGGCAAAGTTACAGGGATATTATCATAACCGAAGAAACGGGCAACCTCTTCCGCCAGATCGGCCTGTCCTTCCAAATCCTGACGGAAGGTCGGAACAGTCACCATCTTTGTTTCCGGATTGTATTTTAATTCCAGAGGTCCAAAATAAGTCAGCATTTCATCCAGGGTCAAATCCGTTCCAAGCAAGTCATTGACTCTCTCAGGGCTGAAAAGAATCTCATGTTCTTCCCGTTTTTCCGGATAAATATCAACTACACCGTCAACTACTTCACCAGCGCCCAGTTCTTCGATGAGCTGGCAGGCACGGTTCATAGCGTCGATGGCATTATTCGGGTCCAGGCCCTTTTCAAATTTGCTCTGAGCATCGGTACGCATACCAAGTTTCTTACCGGACAAACGGATATTGGTTCCATCGAAGCAAGCGGCTTCAAACAGCATTGTCTGAACGTTTTCTGTAATCATGGAGTTTTCACCACCCATGATACCGGCAATACCAACCGGCTTCTTGCCGTCACAGATAGCCAACATGGAATTATCCATTTTATGACTCTGGCCATCCAAAGTTACGAATTCTTCACCATCGACGAAACGACGGACAACGATCTGATGGTCTTCAATGGTATCCAAATCATAGGCATGCATCGGCTGTCCATATTCTTCCATAACATAGTTGGTAATATCGACAATATTGTTGATCGGACGGATACCATTGGCAGCCAAACGGCGCTGCATCCATTCCGGTGACGGTGCCAGTTTAATATTTTTTACAACACGGGCCGTATAACGCGGACATAAGTCCCCGTCCTCTACGCGAACCTTGATGTAATCATTCACATCTCCACCACAGCCTTTCACTTCAACCACCGGCGGTACGAAAGGCTTTCTGAAAGTCGCTGCCGCTTCTCTGGCGATACCGAGAACGCCGAAGCAGTCCACACGGTTGGATGTGATTTCATATTCAAATACCACATCGTGAAGTCCAAGGGCTTCCACCGCATCGTCTCCCGGTTTTACAGAACCGGCTTTAAAAATGTAAATGCCCATCTCAGGTGCTTCCGGATAGAAATCACGACTGGAACCGAGTTCCTCGATGGAGCACATCATACCGAAGCTCTCCACCCCGCGGAGTTTACCTTTTTTAATGGCAATGCCGTTTTCTGGCATAGGACCGCCGTCATGGCCTCCGGCTACCCGTCCGCCAACGCGAACTACAGGAACCAGATCCCCTTCATTCACATTCGGCGCACCGGTAACAATCTGGATATTTTCTTCTTCACCCACATTGACCTGACAAATGATCAATTTATCTGCATCCGGGTGCTTTTCAATCTTTTCAATCTGTCCGACAACAATCTTGTCCAGATTCTTGTCCATTTCTACAAAGCCCTCAACCTTTGTACCGGATAAGGTCATTGCATCTGTGTATTCCTGAGCAGTTACATCAAGGCCAGGAACATAAGCTTTA
>CATYEA010000287.1 GCA_958405355.1 uncultured Lachnospiraceae bacterium | reverse complement strand
GATCGTCATTTTTGACCGTATCCGTGAGAATCGTCAGGTTATGTACAAGGCATCGCTGGAGGAAGTTGTCAATTCCAGTATTACTCAGACTTTGTCAAGAAGTATCAATACATCTTTGACAACTTTTATCAGCGTGTTTGTACTGTATATCATGGGTGTGGCTTCGATTCGTGAATTTGCCCTGCCATTGATGGCGGGTATTATCGCCGGAGCATGGTCATCCATCTTTATTACAGGTACTCTCTGGTATTTGATGAAAAAGCTTGGGAAGAAGAATTAAAGTATAAATGACAGAAACTCTGCCGGAGAAGAAATTTTCCTGTGGAGTTTTCTGCGTTTTGAAAGAACTGTATAGAAATGGATGGAGAAGCTATGGAAAAATGGATGGTTGCTGCAAAGAGAGCAGATTTTAACCGCTTGGCAAAAACCTTTTCAATCAGTCCGGTGTTGGCTCGAATTATGGTCAACCGGGGAATAAAGACGGACGAAGAATTTCAGAAATTTTTATATGGAGATTTAAGCAGCCTTCACCATCCGGAAAAAATGAAGGATATGGACAAAGGTCTTGAGTGTATCCGTCGGGCCATTGACGGTGGGCAGCTCATTTGTATTGCCAGTGATTTTGATGTGGATGGTGTCTTTTCGGGTTATATTCTATGGCGGGGTATCCAGCGGGCCGGAGGCCGGGCTTATGTGGTAGCACCGGACCGGATACAGGAAGGCTATGGATTAAATGAACGGATTGTCCGGGAAGCTTATGGAAAAGGCGCCGGATGTATTCTGACCTGTGATAATGGTATTGCAGCTATGGATGCGGTAGCTATGGCAAAGAGTCTTGGGATGGATGTCATTATTACAGATCATCATGAGGTGGTTTATGAAACGGCAGCGGCTGAAGATGGCGGAGAAAAGCGGATATATCGGCTGCCTCCGGCGGATGCAGTCATTGATCCAAAACGAGAGGATTGTGAGTATCCTTTTAAGGGACTCTGCGGGGCGGGCGTGGCCTGGAAATTTATAGAACTGCTTTATGAAACCTATGGTGTGCCGAAATCAGAATTTTATGAATTACTTCCCTTTGCCGCTGTAGCAACGGTAGCCGATGTGATGGATTTGGTAGATGAGAACCGGATTATTGTTAAGTACGGACTTCATGCCCTGGAAAAGACAGAGCATCCGGGGATACAGGCATTGATTCGTCACAGTGGATTGAGTAAAAGTTATATATCGGCATATCATGTCGGCTTTGTCATTGGCCCCTGTTTTAATGCGGCGGGACGGCTGGATACGGCAGATATGGCCATTCGTCTTTTACAGACGGAGGACCGGGAGGAGGCAGAGCGGCTTGCGGCCGATCTGGTAGCCCTAAATCAGAGCCGGAAAGAAATGACGAGTCTGGGCTATGAGCGGGCTGTTGAAAAAATAGAAAAAAAGGGAATATATCGTGATAAGATTATCCTGCTCTGCCTGGAGAATTGTCATGAAAGTCTGGCTGGAATTATTGCGGGGAGATTAAAAGAAAAATATCATCGGCCCGTCATTGTCGGGACAGAAAATGGCGGGATGATCAAGGCGTCCGGCCGTTCAATCGAAGCTTATAATATGTATGAATCTTTAAGCGCCTGCAGGGATTTATTTGAACGATTCGGCGGTCATGCCATGGCGGCTGGAATGAGTTTTAAAAAAGAAAATCTTCAGCCGCTGAGAGAACGGCTGAATCAGAACTGCGGTCTGTCGGAGGAAGATTTAATGCCCGTTATACATATCGATGTTCCTATGCCGTTGGATTATATCAGTGAAGGTTTTATTCAGGAGCTGGATTTGCTGGAGCCTTTTGGAAAGGGAAACCCAAAGCCCATATTCGCGGAACGGCATTTTAAGATTCTTCGGGCTTCTGTGATCGGAAAGAACCGGAATGTTTTGAAAATGCAGGTATGCAATGACAGTGGTGTCCGCATGGATGCCTTGTATTTTGGAGATATTCAGGAGTTTGATGCTTATGTGGAAGAAATGTATGGAGCGGAAGGGAAGAACCGGATGTATGCAGGACTTTCAAACCCGGTAGATCTTGCGTTTACCTATTATCCATCGCTGAATGAGTACGGCGGACGGAGGACTTTACAGATAATTATACATAATTTCCAGAGAATTCCCCGTTAAATGTTGTTTTTTTAGAGTAACCTGTGGTAAAATGGGTGGTATCGATTATTCCAGAAGAGAGGGAGAAAAGTATGAAGAAATTAGAGGATTATGTAGTTAGTATACCGGATTTCCCGGAACCGGGAATTATTTTTAGAGACGTCACCAGTGTTTTGCAGGATGCCGACGGTTTAAATCTGGCGATCAATGCATTGATGAAAAAATTGGAAGGTCTTGAGTTTGATGTCATTGCCGGTGCTGAATCCAGAGGATTTATCTTTGGAATGCCGCTGGCTTACAATCTTCATAAGCCGTTTGTACTTGTGCGTAAAAAAGGAAAGCTGCCGAGGGAAACGGTGTCTGCTTCTTATGAACTGGAATATGGAACTGCAGAAATTGAAATTCATAAAGATGCGATTTTACCAGGACAGAAAGTCGTCCTCATCGATGATCTTATTGCGACCGGAGGCACTTCCAAAGCTATGATCGAGCTGGTGGA
>CATYEA010000286.1 GCA_958405355.1 uncultured Lachnospiraceae bacterium | reverse complement strand
AATGTATTTTATATAGCAAATGTGATGAGAAAGAGGAGTAGAAACTTAACCTTTACAGAGAGGATGGCCCGGCGGCTGAAAGACCATCAAAAGAAGTGGGTTTCGAAGGTAGCTTTTGAACAGGACAGGTGAAACGTTGGTAAGTAGCCGGTCACGGGTGGTTCCGTTAAAGACTGAAGAGATATACGGGAGCAGTATTTTTCCGTATAATTAAGGTGGTAACGCGAGCTTTCGCCCTTATGGGGAAGGCTCGCTTTTTTTCGCGTAAGGCACGAACCGTGTGTGAGGCGCGAACAGAGTAAGAAGATGAGGAAATCGAACAGGAGGAAAGAAAGATGCAGTTGGAGAAAACCTACAATCCGGCGGCCATTGAGGATAAGCTTTATCAGAAATGGCTCGACCATAAATATTTTCATGCGGAGGTAGACCGGAGCAAGAAACCGTTTACAATCGTGATTCCGCCGCCAAATATCACAGGGCAGCTTCATATGGGCCATGCCCTTGACAATACATTACAGGATATTTTAATCCGTTCCAAACGAATGCAGGGATATAATGCCCTCTGGCAGCCGGGAACAGACCATGCGAGTATCGCAACGGAAGTTAAGATTCTGGAAAAGTTAAAAGAAGAAGGTATCAGTAAAAAGGATCTGGGCCGGGAGGCTTTTTTGGAGAGGGCCTGGGACTGGAAAAAGGAGTATGGCGGACGTATTATCAGCCAGCTTAAAAAACTGGGTTCTTCCTGTGACTGGGACAGAGAGCGTTTTACCATGGATGAGGGCTGCAACAAGGCCGTTGAGGAAGTTTTTGTTCGTCTCCATGAAAAAGGCTTAATTTATAAAGGTGCAAGAATTATCAACTGGTGTCCGGTATGTAAGACATCGATTTCCGACGCGGAAGTTGAATACGAAGATCAGGCCGGACATTTCTGGCATATCAATTATCCGGTGGTTGGATCCGATGAAATGGTAGAGATCGCTACAACCCGTCCGGAAACCATGCTGGGTGACACGGCAGTAGCTGTACATCCGGAGGATGAACGCTATAAACATCTGATCGGAAAGAATGTCCTTCTGCCAATTGTGAATAAAGAGATTCCGGTGGTAGCGGATGAATATGTAGATAAGGAATTTGGAACTGGAGTGGTTAAGATTACTCCGGCACATGACCCAAATGACTTTGAAGTGGGTAAGAGACACAATCTGGAACAGATCAACATTATGAACGATGATGCGACCATCAATGAAAATGGCGGCAAATATGCCGGCATGGATCGTTATGAGGCACGGAAAGCTATTGTTGAGGAACTGGATCGACTTGGTCTGCTCGTACGGATTGAGGATTATAATCACAATGTAGGTACGCATGATCGCTGTAAGACGACGGTAGAACCTCTCATCAAGCAGCAGTGGTTCGTAAAAATGGATGAACTGGCAAAACCGGCTATCGATGCATTGAAGAAAGGCGATTTAAAATTCGTTCCTGAGCGTTTTGACAAGACCTATCTCCACTGGCTGGAAAATATCCGTGACTGGTGTATTTCCCGTCAGCTCTGGTGGGGACATCGGATTCCGGCTTATTACTGCCAGGACTGCGGTGAGATCATGGTGGCCCGCAAGGCGGATGCACCGACTGTATGCTGCAAGTGCGGCGGGACCCATATTGTTCAGGATGAAGATACACTGGATACATGGTTCAGCTCCGCTCTGTGGCCGTTCTCCACATTGGGATGGCCGGATAAGACGGAGGATTTGGATTACTTCTATCCGACAAATGTCCTTGTTACCGGTTATGATATTATTTTCTTCTGGGTTATCCGTATGGTATTCTCCGGACTGGAGCACACCGGAAAGGTTCCATTTGATACGGTACTGATTCACGGTCTTGTGAGAGACTCCCAGGGACGGAAGATGAGTAAGTCCCTCGGCAACGGCATTGACCCTCTGGAAGTTATTGATAAATACGGCGCCGATGCACTGCGGTTTACCCTTGTTACGGGCAATGCACCTGGAAATGATATGCGTTTCTACTGGGAGCGGGTGGAAGCCAGCCGTAATTTTGCCAATAAAGTGTGGAATGCATCCCGGTTTATGCTGATGAACTTCGAGCAGGCTGAGGAAGCAGGCATTTCCATCGATAATGTCACATTGGATGATCTGACTCAGGCAGATAAATGGATTTTATCCAAAGCCAATACCCTCGCCAAAGAGGTTACGGCCAATATGGATAAATATGAACTGGGGATTGCCGTTCAGAAGCTTTATGACTTTATCTGGGAAGAATTCTGTGACTGGTATATTGAGATGGTTAAACCACGTCTCTACAATAATGAGGACACAACGAAGGCAGCAGCTCTCTGGACTTTAAAGACTGTTCTTATCCAGGCATTGAAGCTTCTTCACCCATATATGCCATTTATTACAGAAGAAATCTTCTGCAACGTTCAGGAGGAAGAAGAATCCATTATGATTTCTTCCTGGCCGGAATATAAAGACGAATGGAATTTTGAAGCCGATGAAAATGCGGTGGAAACCATTAAAGAAGCTGTCCGCGGTATCCGTAATGTGCGTACAGGAATGAACGTACCGCCGAGCAAAAAGGCAAAGGTTATCGTTGTTTCTGAGAGCGAGGATGTACGC
>CATYEA010000285.1 GCA_958405355.1 uncultured Lachnospiraceae bacterium | reverse complement strand
CCTTTGTCTGACACTCCGGCAAAGCCCGGCGGCATCTCGGCGCATACGGACATCCAACGATTTCCCGGTCCAACCGCGGCGGAAATCCCGGAATTGTCACCAGTTTTTCTCCGGTAGCTTCATCCCTTGGAATACTGTCAATCAGATCCTTTGTATATGGGTGCTTTGGCTGATGAAAAATGGCAGATACATCACCGGTCTCCGCGATTTTCCCAGCATACATGACTGAAACCCTATCGCACAATTCGGCAATGACGCCAAAATTATGGGTAATAATGATAATACTCATATGATATTCGTCTTTTAATTTTTTTAACAGTTCCAGAATCTGAGCCTGCATCGTCACATCCAGAGCTGTTGTTGCCTCATCGGCAATCAGAAGTTTCGGCCGGCAAGCCACGGCCATAGCAATGGAAGCTCTCTGGAGCATACCGCCGGAAAATTCAAAAGGATACTGTTTATAACGTTTTTCCGGTGGGAAAATGCCCACCTCATCCAGAAGCTTATAGACCCGCTCCGTCGCTTCCTGTTTGCTGATACTTTCATGGGTCAGAATCGTTTCCCGAATCTGTTCCCCGACAGTAATAAGCGGATCAAAGGTTGTCATCGGATCCTGGAAAATCATGGCAATATCCTTTCCCCGAATAGCCCCAAGACTTTTACGGTTCATTTTCATAATATCTTCAGTTTTGTCGCCTGAATTATACAGGATTTTTCCCGAATAGAAGGTCTTTTTTTCATCATGTAAGCGGAAAATGGATTTGGCTGTCATCGTCTTTCCGCAGCCCGATTCCCCGACAATACCGTGGGTTTCACCGGCCCGGATATCCAGGTTAATATCCCGGACGGCATGTATCAATCCCCGGCTTGTAATTAAATCTAATTTCAAATGCTGTAAAGAAACTAAATTCTCACTCATTTCTACGCCGCCCCCTGTTCTATGTTCTGTGCCTGCTCCTGCAAACGATGCTGACGCATCAATTTCTTATAGGAAGGAAGCTTTCGCTCCTGTGGATTCATGTATTTCTGTACGCCGTCCACAAAAACATTTAAGGCAACAACAGTAATCACCATACAAAAGGCCGGTGACAGGGCCAGCATCGGGTGGGATAAAAGGAAAATACGTCCGTCCTCCAGCATGGCGCCCCAGTCAGACAGCGGTGCCTGAACGCCCAATCCCAGGAAGCTCAGAGAAGCCAAATCCAGGATGGCTGAACCGACATCCAGTGTCAACTGAACAAGCAGTGTGGATATACAATTCGGTAAAATATGATAAAACAAGATCCTTCCGGAACCATAACCGATGGAGCGACAGGCTTCCACGTAGGTTTTATTTTTTTCAACAAGAACGAGGGAACGGGTCAGCTTTGCAAGCATCGGCACATAAATAATTCCCAGCGCCAGAACGGATTTGGAAATTCCCCGTCCAAAAACAGCGACAAATACAAAGGCCAACAGCAAGGATGGGAAGGATATGACAACATCCGTAATCCTCATTAAAATTTTATCAACCCATCCGCCATAATAACCGGCAAAAAGTCCCATCGGCACACCGATAATAATAGAAATTCCCACAACACCCAACGCGCTTAAAAGCGTTGTCCGGCCGCCAAACAAGAGTCTGGATAAAATATCCCGTCCGGTTTTATCTGTTCCAAGCAAATGGGCCTTCGTCGGTCCGGAAAGCACCGCTGTAAAATCCAGCGCATCCGGGTCGCATGGCGCGAGAACACCGGCAAAGATACAAGACAGAATAATAACTGCCAGTATGATGATACTTATAATGACCGGAACGGTAAAAAGCGTTCCTTCTCTCTCCGTATTTTTCTTTTTCATCGTCAGTCAGCCTCCTTTGCTCCAAGACGGATTCTTGGGTCAATGATACAATAAAGAATATCGATAATCGTACTGATGGTCAGATAAATAACGACCAGAATCAATACAACATCCTGAACAATCGGATAATTGCTCGCCTTTACCGCATCAATCAGCAGCGAACCGATACCGGATAAGGAAAAAATACTTTCGACAAGAACAGCACCGACAATCATACCGCCAACCTGAATTCCGACAACGGAAAGCACCGGAATAATGGCATTTTTCAGACAATGCTTAAATACGATTTTTGAAGTTGGAAGCCCCTTTGCTATCAATGTCTGGACATAATTGGATTCCAACTGAGTCGTCATCCCGGAACGGGTCACCCGCATGGTCAACGTCATACGCACCAGCGCCATGGCGATACACGGAAAAATAATACGTGTAAAATACTCCCCAACATTGTTATATGTACCGGTAATCGGAAAGCTCGGCGCCACCTTTGCCAGAATAAGTACAATAACAACGCTCATAACAAAAGGAGGAATTGCCGCGGCAATTAATGATAATGTGGAAATCAATGTATCAACCCAGGTGTTTTTCTTTAACGCTGTGTACACTCCCAAAGGAATACTGACTCCCAAACTTAAAATAGTTCCGCCGACAACAAGTCCTGCGGTCACCGGCACACGGCTTCCAATCAAAGACATCACCGGCTGCTGATACTTATAATCAAGTCCCCAGTTTCCGGTAAGAAGCCCCTTAATCCATAACCAATACTGCACGGGCAGCGGCTTGTCCAGATTAAAGCTGGCCCGGGTATTTGC
>CATYEA010000284.1 GCA_958405355.1 uncultured Lachnospiraceae bacterium | reverse complement strand
AATATACTTTTGACGATCATTGGTGCCATTGCCGGCGTATTTCTCGGAAAGATATTGCATCAGTTTGTCATTCAGACTGTAGAAGTGGAGATGACGATGTTTGGACGGAACATTAATATGCCAAGCTATATCTATGCCATTGGATTTACGTTCCTGTTCTCAGTGCTGGTTAATATGGTAATGTACTTTAAACTGAAAAAGATTAATATGGTAGAATCACTGAAGAGTGTGGAATAATGGAGGAAGAAATATGAGTAAGTATCTTGTTGTTGTGGATATGCAGAATGATTTTATTAACGGAAGCCTTGGTTCGGCTGAAGCGCAGGCCATATTGCCAAAGGTTATTGAAAAGATTAAAAATTTCCCTGGAACGGTTGTTTATACACGGGACACCCATGAGGATAACTATCTGGAAACACTGGAAGGAAAGAAATTGCCGGTGGTTCATTGTGTCCGGGATACGGAGGGCTGGAAGTTTCAGGATGATATTCAGGAATTGGTAACGGCAAACCGCAGCCTTGTATTTGACAAGGAGACCTTTGGTTCCATCCAGATGGCGGGCTGCCTTCAGGGAATTGACCGGATGGCTCCGATTGATGAGGTCATTGTCGTAGGACTCTGCACGGATATCTGTGTCATGGCCAATGCAGTCTTGATCCGGACAGCAATGCCGAACACACCGGTGCGGGTAGATGCGTCCTGCTGTGCAGGCTCCACACCGGAAGCGCATCGTTGTGCATTGGAGGCTATGAAATCCCTCCAGATTGAGGTTGATGAATAAAGGAAAGGACTTATCAAAATGAGTTTAAATCAGAGTTTAGAATTAAATAACGGTCTGAAAATGCCTGTTTTGGGTCTTGGTGTTTATAAAAGCGGCGAACACACAAAGGAAGCTGTGCTGGCCGCTTTGGAAGCCGGATACCGGCATATTGATGCGGCATCCGTATATGGAAATGAAAAAGAAGTGGGCGATGCCATTCGGGAGAGCGGTATCTCACGGGAAGAGATTTTCGTTACGACAAAATTGTGGAATGATGATATGCGGGCGGGGATTCAGAGAGAAGCTCTATTGCGAAGTCTTGAAAAGCTGCAGATGGATTATGTGGACTTATATCTTCTTCATTGGCCGGTGGCCGACTGTTATTTACCGTCCTGGAATATCCTGGAGGAGCTTCAGGCCGAGGGAAAAACAAAATCCATCGGCGTCAGCAATTTTCAAATGAGGCATTTGGATGATTTAATGGCCCATACCGACATAGTGCCGGTGGTGAACCAGATCGAATGTCATCCATATCTGAGTCAGGAACCTCTTCGGAGTTTTTGCCGGGATAAGGGCATTCAGGTGACGGCCTGGGCGCCGCTTGGACGTACCAATGTTTTTGAAGACCCGGTGATCACCGAGTTGGCCAGGGCTTATGACCGGACGCCAGCCCAGATCATTTTGCGCTGGGAGATTCAGAACGGTATTATTGTTATTCCGAAATCTGTACATCGGGAGCGTATTATAGAAAATAGTAAAGTATTTGATTTTGAATTAAGACCGGAAGATATGGCGAAGATGAACGGCCTCAATAAGGATCAGCGATTTGGACCGTCACCGGATACCTTTGATTTTTAATTAGGAAAAGAGCGAATCAAAATGTGGATTATCCTGGCCTTTGGCTCGGCATTTTTTGCAGGGGTAACGGCAATTTTGGCAAAGCTGGGAATAAAAGATATGGATTCCCATCTGGCAACGGCCATACGGACCATCGTAGTGCTTATTTTTGCCTGGATGATGGTATTTATAAAGGGAACCCAGACAACAATGGCGGATATTTCCGGGGAGAGTTATTTGTTTCTCGGATTATCCGGCCTTGCCACCGGAGGGTCCTGGCTGTGTTATTTTCACGCCCTTCAATTGGGAGATGTGAATAAGGTCGTACCGATTGATAAGTCCAGCACGATTCTTACGATGATCAGTGCCTTTCTCATCCTGGGTGAACCGATAACTTTATATATGGTCTTGGGCATGTGTGCCATTGCCTTAGGAACGGGGCTTATGATTCAGAAAAAATCAATGCCGGAGGTCTCCGGGCAAAAGAATAGAGTGAGAACCAGAGGCGATTACCGGTGGCTGGTTTATGCGGTCTTGTCGGCGGTATTTGCAAGCCTGACATCCATACTTGGGAAAATCGGCATAGAGAATGTGGATTCCACGCTGGGAACTGCTTTGCGGACGATCGTTGTTCTGATCATGGCCTGGTTAATTGTCTTTATGAACCATAAATGGAAAGAGATTGGCAAAATTGATGGGAAGAGCTGGATTTTCCTGATCTTATCGGGAATAACAACGGGGCTTTCCTGGCTCTGCTATTATCGGGCTTTACAGACGGGCAAAGCCAGCGTGGTCGTACCGATTGATAAATTAAGTATCGTCGTGTCGGTCATTTTTGCATGGGTCGTTTTTAAAGAGAAATTGTCTCCGAAAGGACTGGCCGGACTTGGATTGATCGTGGCGGGAACGCTGATATTATTACTGTAACGGAGAGAAAACGAATGAAATTTTATATGGCACCTTTGGAGGGCATTACCGGATATATTTTCCGTAATGCCCATTATGATTATTTTCATCCTGCGGATAAATATTTTACACCTTTTATTACGCCGGGGCTGAACAGCCGTCGGACTTC
>CATYEA010000283.1 GCA_958405355.1 uncultured Lachnospiraceae bacterium | reverse complement strand
ATTTCGCTAAAACATTGAAAATACAAGGGATTTAGTGTAAAATAAAGTGAATATGGTTTTAGAGACAAAAGACAGTTACTATACAGGAGGATAGAAAATGGGCTTATTTGGGAAAAAGAAGGATTTTTGGGATGAAGTTGATGAGTCATCTCTCAGAGAATCCGGACATCAGACCTTATCAGAAGAGGAAGAGGCGGATATCCAGAGAGAACTGGATGAGCTGGAAGATGATGGCTGGCATCCGACACGGAGTACTCCGTTGAAAGCGGTCGTACGGATTTTGTTATTCATATCGGCGGTCGTGATGCTTGTTTCCGGGTATACAGTATATACATATTTTAGTAACGGCGGTACAATGTCGTCCGAACCGGATTATTATCACAGCAGTTTTTTTGGTGAAGAATATCAGAAAAATATGGTTCAGCTGCTTCATCTGGTGCAGGCGATAGAGACGCGGGGAGAGATATCGGAAACAGAACTTGCTCAGGCGAATCAGGATTTGATCAAAAACTATATGAGTGCGGACAGCAGTTTCTCTTTTGCTGTTTATGATGCGGATGATAATGAGGTCATTGTCAGCGGCGAGGATGCGGTGGCACGGATTGAGGCCAGCCACTACTTTGTAAAATTGGATACGACAGAAGGTCAGTTCAATTTGAATACAGGCGTAAAAAATGATGCCTTTGATGAAGCTGTCTGGAAAGATGAAATGACATCCTGCTCCGGAACTTATACGATTTATGCGGCTGTGGATGATGAATTGACTTCCACTACCGATGGTTTTTATGCAAGTTATCAGGATTTCAAGGATTTAAATTCTGTTTTTGGAATTGCCAAGATTGCTGTTTTCGTGGCAGCAGCGATATTCCTGATCTTATTGATATTTTCAATCATTGCGACGGGAAATGTCAGCGGTTATCCGGGAATCAAGCTGTCCTTGTTTGATAAGATTTTTACAGAAATCGCCATTATCATTACGGTTGCTTTAGGCGGCGGCAGTATTTATGGAGCCTGGTATCTGCTCGGAACGACTTACAGTTTCCGGCTGATCGCAGCCGGAGCGGCGTTGGCTCTTGCATATATTTTCATTATCCGGGGATATTTCAGCCTTGTACGCAGGCTTAAAGCCGGAACATTTATCAGCAATATGCTGATTTATCGCATTTTTGAAGGAATCGGACATCTTCCGATCGTACCGAGAATCCTCTTAATGGTTCTGGTGCTTGTGTTGATCAATGGCGGGCTTATACTTGCGTTATTCAATCTGGATGCCTATGAACTGTTTGGTATTCCGGTAGTTTATGTGCTTGTGCCGGTAATCTTTGTACTTGAAAATATCTGTTTCATCAGTTGGGTCATCCGTAAAGGAAATGCAGAGTATGAAGATGACGAGGAAGAGGATGAAGACGGGGAAGAAAAGGAAGAAAAGATTCCGGAGACACCTTATTCATCCAATATCAGCGGAGATACCCGTCCGGCAAAAGATTTGGAAGAAGATTTGGCAAAAGCTGCAGCTATGGCAAAAGAGACACAGCCTTCCGGAGTATCTGATGACTGGGAACACATGGACCTTGGAGCATCTGTGGATATGGCAATCCGTGTCGGCGGAGAAGAGCCGGAAGTGAAAGAAGAAGAAAAGGATCGGACGATGATGCTGCCGAAGGATGAGATTGAAAGCCTTCTCAGCGGAACATCAGCCCTTCGGGATTCGGCAACATCCTTTGACTTCATTCAGCTGAATAAAGATATCCGAAAACTTCATCGTGCCATCTTAAAGGAAAACGGTGTAGCGGTAACCCTTCGGGCGCCGGACAAACCGATTGTTCTTGAGATGAACAGGGAAGATATGTGGAAAGCTATTTCTATGATTTATGATAATCTGGAACAGTATGCAGAACCGGATTCCAGAGTTTATGCGGAAATGTATACTCAGGATGGCAAATTAATTTATATTGTTAAAAACGCGGTGAAAGCCGAAGCGGTTGAAGCTGCAAAAGCGGCAGCGGCGTCAGGGGCTGAATTAACCGGCGGATTAAAAACAGCAAAAGAGATTGTTGAAAAGAACCATGGAAAATTTGTTGTTGCAATGGATGGCAATATTTTTAAAACAGGTATTCTTCTCAGCATGGTACAGGAATAATGTGATGGCGCTGGTTCGGGGTTCTTCGTTTGAAGGATTCGGCCAGCGCTCTTTTTGTTGATAAGCAGCGCACAAAATTCGGTGGACCATTTAGAGGTAAGGAAGGGGGAAAAACATGATTTTGCATTATTCATGTCCGTCCTGCGGTGCGGAGATGACCTATGATATTAAAAAGAGAAAGCTTCATTGCAGCCATTGTGACAGCGAAATGGAGTTAAGCCAGGCTTCCCGGGGAGATGAACCGGGGGGATCTGCAATGAACGAAACTGCGGCGCAGATTGATGCAGAAATGCCGAAAGCCGCAGGGGATATTTTAGCGGGAGCAGAGTATCATTGTCCGAATTGCGGCGGGGTGATGGTGACGAAGGATAAGGAGACGTCAGCGGTCTGTGCCTATTGCGGTGCGCCGATGATTTTGGCGGATCGTCTGTCGGGAAAGCGGCGGCCGGTGAAAATACTGCCTTTTCGGATGGACAGAGAAGATGCGGAAAGAGCTTTCCGTAAGTGGTGTAAAAATGGCCGATTTGCGCCGAAGGGA
>CATYEA010000282.1 GCA_958405355.1 uncultured Lachnospiraceae bacterium | reverse complement strand
CTCCCATCCGCTTCGGATTTTTACTGAAGGGGGTGGTTCTTATGAGTACATATGAAGAATTGAGCTTAATTGTAAGTATTGCCTTACTAATTGTAGCCATCCTGAATTATACAAAAAAGAAATAGCCGTCCTGCTCCCACCAAAGTTTAGGACGACTACTTCAATCAAATAAACTTTACCGGAGCGGGTGAAGTGCACTCACCTTCCGGCTGTCTTGTTAAATATATTATAGCAAATATAATTTGCGTGTCAAGAACAACACTTCGCCCTTTTTCGGCTATTCTCCACCGCTGATTTTATAAATATGTTTCTTTCCCTCAAGAGTTTTCTCAAAAGGCTCTCCTTCAGAAGCGGAAATGAGCATATCGTCCACAACGATATCACCGTCGCCTTCCACATCGTCATAATCCACATCCAGACCGAAAAGCAAATCGGATAAACGGCTTAATGCTTCGTCATAACCCTCATCTTCCATTGATCCCAGAGTGATAGTAATGTGATCTACCATTTCTTTTCCCTTTTTATTATACGTCTGTACACTAATCTGATACATAAATATAACCCCCTTTTGTTTACAGTATAACAAAAGAGTCGGTAATTGTAAAATTGTTTTACAATTCATCTTTGACGAATAAATTTGACTTTGTCCTCCGGAAGCTCTATAATTTCTAATGACTTGAAAATTTGGAACATCCGGAGGATTTTTATGAATATCGCAGACAAATATATTCAATATGTAAAAACAAAGACCGAAGCAGAACCCGAAAAAAGCTGGGACAAAATTCTCTTTGGCTTTAAGGTCAACTGCTTGCGGACACACTTTCTTCCCAATAAAAATATTACTAAGGGCTATCAGCGGCTGGAAGATATGATGATGAATATGGTCGCTGACGCTCTGAGCCACAAAAAAAGCTACATCTGGGGCAATATTTTTGCACCCTGCGAGCTGATTCACAGCTTCGGTCTGAACACCCTGTCCATCGAATGTCTGGCCTGCTATGTAGCCGGTTATCACCTCGAGGACTTTTTTATTGATTTTGCTCAGAGTCTCGGTTTTGCGCCGACACTCTGCTCCTATCACAAAACCTTTATCGGGGCTGTCGAAAGCGGTGTTGTACCGCCAGCCTCTTATGCTGTCACCACCTCTTTATCCTGTGACGGCAATCTGAACACTTTCCGCTATCTTCAAAAGAAAAATCATGTGCCTTTTACTTTACTGGACGTGCCTTACACGGATGATGAAGCCTCAGTAGATTATCTGGCTTCTCAGCTCGAAACCATGGTTCATGATATGGAAGAACATCTTGGACGGAAATTTCAGCTGGAAAAATTAAAGGAATCCCTTCGTATTGAAAATGAAACCCGGGAAGAGCTGTTGAAATTTTATGAACTGGCTCAACATTATTATTATCCCGGGGAACTGATTCATCAGTTATATATGATGATGGGAACCCATCTTTTAATGGGTACTCAAAAATTTTTAGATTTGGTTCGTTTTATGAATGAAGAGATTCAAACGTATCCAACCTTCACCGGCAAACGGATTCTCTGGATTCACCTGATTCCATACTATCAGGAGAGCTTAAAACAGTACTTTAACAGCAGTGAAAAATACCAGCTTCTGGCCGGAGATATCATCTTTGACTTTACCGACACCCTGGACCCGGAAGACCCTTTCCGCTCCCTGGCCCGAAAACTGATCAAAAATGTCTATAATGGTTCTTACAGCCATAAAGCCCAGGCTATCGGAAAACTGGCCGACACTCTCCATCCCGATGCTGTCATCCATTTCTGCCACTGGGGATGCAAACAGGCCTCCGGCGGAAGCCTTCTTTTAAAAGAGGCCATGAAGGAACGAAACATTCCAATGCTGATCCTGGACGGTGACGGCATTGACCACCGGAACAGCCATGACGGCCAGATTAAGACCCGTTTGGAAGCTTTTCTGGAAATGATTGAGGAGGAAAAGAAATGATTGGATATATATGTAAATATACGCCCATTGAAGTCTTTGAATCCATGGGACTTGAAATGGAACGCATCGAACCAGAGGTGGCCAGCTTTAACCAGGCCGATACCCTGATGCACCCGAATATCTGTAGTTTTGCCAAAGGCGTACTGGAAGACGTACTTGCAAACCACTATGAAGGTATTATTCTGACGACCTGCTGCGACAGTATCCGACGGCTTTACGATGTACTGGTGGAAAGATTGCCAGACACTTTTATTTATATTCTGGACATTCCGAGAATCACTAAGGACGGCGGCATTAAACTCTACGAGCTGCGTATCCGGGAAATGATTGCCGCCTATGAAAAGTTTTCCGGAAAAAAATTCGATGAGAAAAAACTGGAAACTATTTTACAAAGAGAGTCTGAAAAACAGACGGCCATCCATCCTTCGGAGGGAACACGCATCGGTATTCTGGGTGCAAGAGCCAATAAAAGCATTCATAAAATTCTTAGTGAACATGGTGTGCAGATTGCCTTTGATATCACCTGTACCGGACTTGACCGAAAACTTCTTTATGATAAAGACGAACTATTCACCGGTTATGTCCGTGGACTTTTAAGCCAGTTCCCTTGTATGCGGATGGAAACCGCCGCCAACCGGGATTTACTTATTCAAAAATACGCTGACAGCGCCGACGGTATCATTTATCACACCGTTCAGTTCTGCGACAGCTATT
>CATYEA010000281.1 GCA_958405355.1 uncultured Lachnospiraceae bacterium | reverse complement strand
GGTCCGGTGGCAGATTATGTCCGTTCTATGAAAGCTGCTGTGAAAGAAGCCGAAGCAAAGTAAAAATATGTAATAATGTATAAAATTTAAGAAAAGTATCAAAATAGGTATAGGCAATTGTCTATACCTATTGTATTATAGTCCGATAGGTAACAGATAAAGATTGCGGAGGGAGAAAAGCCATGATTTATACAGTAACCTTTAATCCGGCACTGGATTATATTGTCCGGGTGGAGCAATTCAATATGGGAGAAGTCAACCGGGCCGTCTATAATGAGATTATGGCCGGAGGTAAAGGCGTTAATGTATCGCTGGTGCTGAAAAATCTTGGACATGAGAGTACGGCCCTGGGATTTGCTGCCGGATTTACCGGAGAAAAACTGATCCGGGATTTGAAGGAAAAGGGCTGTCGGGCGGATTTTATTTTTTTGGATCAGGGAATGACCCGGATTAATGTGAAAATCAAGGGACAGGAAGAAACGGAAATTAACGGCGAGGGACCGGAGATTACGACGGCAGCCATCAAATCGCTGATGATGCGGCTTGAGTGGCTGAAAGCGGACGATATTCTTGTTTTATCCGGGAGTATTCCGAAAACGCTGCCGGAAGACATATATGAGAGATTGATTCTTCGGCAGCAGGGGAAAAAGGTGAAGATCGTCGTCGATGCGACAAAAAATCTACTGAAGGAGACATTGAAATATCATCCTTTTTTAGTGAAACCCAATCATCATGAACTGGGTGAACTTTTTGGGGTGACGATTTCAGACCAGGCAGAAGCGATACAGTATGCGGAAAAATTGCAGCGGATGGGCGCGGTGAATGTTCTGGTTTCTATGGCGGGCGAGGGCGCTGTTCTTTTGGATGAATATGGAAACACATTCAAAAGTCCTGCGCCAAAAGGAAAAGTGATCAACTCGGTCGGGGCCGGCGATTCGATGGTGGCCGGTTTTCTGGCCGGATATCTGGAAACGGCCAATTATGAGCAGGCTTTTCAGATGGGTGTTGCAGCCGGAAGCGCCAGTGCATTTTCAGAATTTTTGGCGACACGGGAAGAGATGTTGGAAGTATTGGGCAGGACCTTTAAATGACAGGAGGATGAGGCATGAAGATTGTGGACTTGCTGGGGAGAGACAGCATTTGTTTAAATGGAAAAGCTTCGGGAAAAATGGATGTCATCGACATGATGGTATCTTTGATGGAAAAGGGCGGACATTTATCCGATACAAAAGCTTATAAACAAGCGGTATTGAAAAGAGAAGCGGAAGGAACAACAGGTATTGGGGAAGGGGTAGCCATTCCCCATGCAAAGACAAATGCCGTTTTAAATCCCGGCCTGGCTGCCATGACTTTGCCTGACGGCGTGGATTTTGAATCTCTGGACGGACATCCGGTTCGTCTGGTGTTTATGATCGCTGCGCCGGATTCAAAGGAGAATGTGCATTTGGAGGTGTTGAGCCGTCTGTCCGTATTGTTGATGGATCAGCGTTTTCGGGAGCATCTGCTTCATGCCAAATCTCCGGAAGCTTTTCTGAAGGTCATTGATCTGGCAGAGAGGGCGAAATTTTCTGAAGCAGAAGGGGTTTCTGAAGGTGAGTCCGCTATGGTATCGTCGAAAAATTCATCCTCTCAGGAAGGGTCTGGCCGTGGAGAATCGGAAAAATATCAGATTCTGGCAGTGACGGCCTGTCCGACAGGCATCGCCCATACCTATATGGCTCAGGAAGCGTTGGAGCAGCAGGCCCGGAAGCTGGGATATCGAATCAAGGTGGAGACGAATGGTTCCGGGGGCGTAAAGAATGCGTTGACCCGGGAAGAAATCGAGGCAGCAGATTGTATTATTATTGCGGCGGATAAAAATGTAGAGATGGCCCGGTTTGACGGTAAGCCAGTCATTCAAACGAAAGTTGCCGATGGTATCCACAAGTCGGCGGAGCTTATTGAAAGGGCAATGGGCGGAAGTGCTCCGATTTATCATCACCAAAGTCATAATGGCACTTCGATCCATGGGCAGGATTATGACAGCAATGAGCGGGAAAGCCTTGGCCGGGGAATTTATAAGCACCTGATGAATGGTGTGTCCCATATGCTGCCCTTTGTTATCGGCGGCGGTATATTGATCGCATTGGCTTTTTTGCTGGATGATTATCAGATTGACCCGGCAAATTTTGGAATGAATACCCCGGTGGCTGCTTTCTTTAAGACGATTGGCGGACAGGCCTTTGGGTTTATGCTGCCGATTTTATCCGGCTATATCGCTATGAGTATTGCTGACCGGCCGGGACTGGCTGTCGGTTTCGTGGGCGGAGCTGTGGCCAATGCGGGTTATACTTTTAGCAACATGATGCACTACGGTGAAACAGTGCCGATCAGTTCGGGATTCCTCGGAGCGCTGTTGGCCGGTTTTCTGGCTGGTTACATTGTTCTTGGGCTTCAAAAGCTGTGTGCCGGTTTACCGCGAAGCCTGGAAGGTATGAAGCCGATGCTCATTTATCCGGTAGCGGGTATTGGCATTATGGGTTTTGTCATGGTACTCATCAATCCGATTGTCGGTGCGATCAACACGGGCATGAATCAGGCTCTGGCATCCATGGGAGGAACAAGCAAAGTTTTCCTTGGGGCTGTTCTCGGTGGCATGATGTCCATTGATATGGGCGGACCTTTTAATAAAGCGGCTTATGTTTTCGGCACAGCTTCTTTGGCTAGTGAA
>CATYEA010000280.1 GCA_958405355.1 uncultured Lachnospiraceae bacterium | reverse complement strand
TATGCGATGCAAAGGAACCTCAAAAGCAGATTCAGGATTTGTATGAGCAGGGGCACTATGGTGTGAAAAATGGCCGGGGTTTTTATGATTACAGTAACGGAAAGGGCGAAGAAGCTGTAAAAATTCGAAACAGGAAATTTAAAGACATGAAAGATTGTCTTGATAAATGGGAAGAATATTAAAAGAAATATAGGAGGACCAGGGATGTTATGGATTAAAAACGGGCGTTTAGTGGACCCGAAAAGTCAGACAGATAAAGTATGTGATATTTGTATTGAGAGAGACCGGATTGCCGGAATTACTCCGCCGGGCGGTGCAGAGCAAAAACACAGGGAAGAGGATGAGATTATCGATGCGGCCGGAATGGTCGTAGCTCCGGGATTGATTGATGTTCATGTGCACTTCAGAGAACCGGGATTTACCTATAAAGAAGATGTGGCTACAGGTGCGGCAGCGGCAGCGGCCGGAGGTTACACGACGGTGATCTGTATGGCCAACACAAAACCGGTGGTAGATAATGAAGAAACGTTGACCTATCTTCGGGAGCGGGCAGCCGAAATGCCGGTTCATGTGCTGAATACGGCAGCCATTACGAAAAATTTTGGTGGTACTGAATTAACAGATATGATCGGTTTAAAGGCACTGGGAGCGGTCGGATTTACTGACGACGGTGTACCGATTAAAGATACGGCGGTGGTCATGGAAGCTATGAAAATGGCGAAGGCTCTGGATGTACCGCTGAGTTTTCATGAGGAGGATCCGGCCCTTATCGGAAGTTTTGGTGTTAATCAGGGACCAGTATCCACGGCCGTAGGCGTGGCAGGTGCTCCGGCAGTGGCTGAAGACGTCCTGGTGGCCAGAGACTGTGCATTGGCCTTAAGTACAGGGGCTTCCATTGATATCCAGCATATCAGCAGCGGTACGTCGGTAGCCATTGTTCGTGCCATGAAAGCGCTTGGAAAAAATATTCATGCCGAAGCAACGCCGCAGCATTTTTCACTGACGGAGGAGGCTGTTTTGGCACGGGGAACTCTTGCCAAAGTCAATCCGCCGATTCGTACGGAGGAAGACCGTCAGGCGATTATTCAGGGATTAATGGATGACACCATTGATTTTATTGCGACGGACCATGCACCTCACAGTGCGGAAGAAAAGGCGAAGGATATGAAGTCTGCACCGAGCGGAATGATTGGTCTGGAAACGGCACTGGCCCTTGGTATTACGAATTTGGTGAAACCGGAATATTTAAGTCTTTCTCATTTCCTTGAGAAACTGACGACGAATCCGGCAAATCTCTACCATCTGGACGCGGGCTATGTGGCTGTAGGCGGCAAGGCCGATTTGGTTGTCTTTGACGAAAATGAGACCTGGACTGTGGGAGAACATTTTAAGTCGAAAGCGTCCAATTCTCCGTTTATTGGAGAAACCTTGCAGGGTAAGGTCAAATATACAATTTGTGACGGAAAGATTGTTTACAAAGACTAGAGGAAAGGAATTTTATGAATTTAAGTATCGAAACAGGAATACCTTTAATTACAGTGTTTATACAGGGATTACTGAGCTTTTTCTCACCGTGTATTCTGCCGCTGGTGCCGTTATATATCAGTTATCTGGCCGGCGGCATGTACCGGACGGATGAGAATGGAAAAATTTCTTATCCGAGAAAAAAAGTGCTGATTCATACACTTTTCTTTATTTTAGGCATTGGTTTTGCCTTTATTTTGCTGGGACTTGGATTTACAGCGATCGGCAGGTTTTTCAGCGGCAATAAGGTCTGGTTTACCCGGATTGGCGGATTGATCATGATTGGCTTTGGGCTTTATCAGTTAGGCTTTTTTGGAAAATCCCAGTCGATGGAACAGACACGTCGTCTGCCTTTTTCCATGGAAGGAAAGACTTTTGGGCCGCTGATGGCGCTGCTTCTGGGCTTTACCTTCAGCTTTGCCTGGACGCCTTGCGTCGGCCCGGTGCTGGCCAGTGTGTTGCTGATGGCGTCTTCGGCGTCGACAGCGACGGCAGGTTTTGCGCTGATTGGCGTTTATATGGTAGGCTTTGTTCTGCCTTTTCTTGCCGTGGGTATTTTTGCCGGGGCCGCTTTAGATTTCTTTAACCGAAAACGCCAGGTAATTCGATATACGGTCAAAATCGGCGGCATTTTGCTGATTCTTATGGGTGTGATGACCATGACCGGATGGATGAATGGCCTGACGGGCTATCTGTCCAGCTTTGGAACGGGTGGTCAGAACGGGGTGGCCTCCGGGGAAACGGGTGAGGACGTATCGGGCACGGAAGCGACCGCAGAAGAGAGCGGGGAAATAACTGGCACAGAAACAGCGGCGAAGGCTGCAGAGACGGCTGGAACAGAACAGACTGGGGAAACCACCGGGGAGACAGAAGATACCGGAAAGCAGACGGTGGCTGCGCCGGATTTCACGCTGACGGACCAGTTTGGAAACAGTCATACTCTGTCCGAATATAAGGGAAAAACGGTTTTCCTGAATTTCTGGGCCACATGGTGCGGTCCTTGCCGGATGGAAATGCCTTATATCCAAAAGGTCTACGAAGACTATGGAAGTAACAGTGGTGATGTTATCATCCTTGGGGTCGCCAATCCAAAGACCGGGGATCAGCCGAATAACAGTGATGTGACCCGGGAAGAAGTGGAAAGCTTTTTGTCGGAAAATGGCTATACCTATCCGGTGGCGATGGACTTAGACGGAAGTATTTTTG
>CATYEA010000279.1 GCA_958405355.1 uncultured Lachnospiraceae bacterium | reverse complement strand
AGCCCCCAGATTGATGGTATTTAAGTAGGCTTCCAGAATCTGGTCCTTGGTCATGGTTTTTTCAAGTTCAAGGGCGAGATACTGTTCCTGGAATTTACGTTTAAATTTTAAGAGAAGTGATGATTCATCACCGCCACCGAAAACATTGATTTTCAGAAGCTGCTGAGTAATAGTACTGGCACCTTCGGAAAAGTCACCGGAGGTAATACCGACAACGAAGGCACGGACAATACCTTTCGGGTCAATACCGTTATGTTCTCTGAAACGTGCATCTTCCAGGGCGATAAATGCATTCTGGAGAACTTCCGGCATGTCGCTGATACTCTTCTGGATACGATTGGTTTCCGGCTGATAAAGCTGAGTCAGCAGGTTACCGTCCCTGTCATAGATGAAGGACTTATAACCTTCAGGAATAACATCTTCCACGCTGATCTGAGGGGCGCTGTCTAAAACACCTCTCAGGCCTCCGACGGCCGCGGCGACACCCATGACACCGACAGCAATTAAGGCGAAAATAAATATGCGGAATATATTAAAACTGACTTTGTGCTTGGCTTTAGGGATATCAGAACGTACGTGCTTTTCTTTTTTATGCGTTCCGTGTTTACTGTAGTCCATAAAATTATAGCCTCCTTTACAAATGTACATTATAACAAAGATATGCAGTGAAAGCAAAGAAAATTTTGAATTATCGCCGATTTAATGATACACTGTCTAATATATCATATAAACGTGAAATAAATGTGAAAGGATATCACAGAATGAATGGAATAAAAATTGTTTATCGGGGCGGTGAAGGTGAGATCATTGAAAAAAAATCTCGTTTTATAGCAACAGTATGCCCAGTTGATTCGGAAGAAGACGCGGTCGGGTTTATAGAAAAAATAAAAAAGAAATATTGGGATGCCCGGCATAATTGTCATGCCTTTGTGGTTGGAGAGAGAAATGAGATTTCCAGATGCAGTGATGACGGCGAACCGTCAGGAACGGCAGGAAAACCCATGCTGGATGTACTCCTGGGAGCAGGGCTTCATAATGTCTGTGTTGTCGTTACCCGGTATTTCGGCGGGACTCTTTTAGGGACCGGGGGCCTTGTGCGGGCTTATAGCCAGGCTGTTCAGGAAGGACTTGCAAACAGTCTGATTGTAGAGAAAATTATGAGCTGTCGAATGAAAATTTATACAGATTATAATGGAATTGGGA
This sequence comes from uncultured Lachnospiraceae bacterium, assembly GCA_958405355.1. GTDB lineage: Bacteria > Bacillota > Clostridia > Lachnospirales > Lachnospiraceae > Frisingicoccus. The sequence goes on along the minus strand of CATYEA010000279.1, from coordinate 1,567 downwards.
AAATTCAGTATATTCTTGGAAAGAGTCGGGCGATTACTGTAAATACGGAATATACGGAACGCGTCGTTGTAGAAATATTGATAGAAAATGGCTATACTGACCAGCTTTGTAAAGAGATTGTGGAGGCAACCAGTGGAAAGGCCGGGATAGAAAAAATTGGAGAATGTTATTGTGCCGTAGCCGATGGAGAAGTTATTGTATTTTGAGTGCATTTTTATGCGAAAATACTTGCATTTTATGGAGCATTCATTGTATACTGTAGAATGTTAAATATATATTTAGATATCATTTATCAGGAGGAGAGAAACGATGAAAAAAATGGTAAGTTTAGCATGTGTGATGGCTCTGGCCGTATCCATGATGGCTGGCTGCAGCTCCAAAAGTGAAGAGACAAAAGCAGCAGAGACAACTGCCGATACAGTAGCAGAAACAACCGCAGAAACAGCAGGCGAAAGCGCAGCAGCCGGAGATTCCGGTAAATTAATCATGGCTACAGAGGCTGGTTTTGCTCCATATGAGTATACAGAAGATGGAGAGACCGTTGTTGGTGTGGATGTGGATATCGCTAATGAAATCGCAAAAGCTATGGGTAAAGAACTGGAAATCCAGAATATGACTTTCGACGGTGCATTGCTGGCTGTACAGCAGGGCGTTGTTGATTTCGCAGCAGCAGGTATTTCTGTAACGCCGGACCGTCAGGAAGAGATGGATTTTACTATCGAATATGCAACTTCCAAACAGGTGGTCGTTGTGAAAAAGGATGCCGGAAAGATTGGATCTGTAGATGATGTAAAAGAAGGAACTGTTGTCGGTGTTCAGATGGGAACGACAGGCGATTTTTATTGCACAGACGATCTGGGATGTGAAGTAAAACAGTTCAGCAAATATGCGGAAGCAGCTCTGGAACTTAAAAATGATAAGTTAGACTGTATCGTTATGGATTCTCTGCCGGCTGAACAGCTTGTAGCTGCCAACGACGATCTGGAAATCCTTGACGGTGAGCTTTTCACAGACAAATATGCCATCGCAGTAAAGAAAGGCAATACAGAGCTTCTTGATCAGATTAATGAAGTATTACAGCAGCTCATTGATGAAGGTAAGATTGACGAATATACGATCAATCATACAACAAAATAAGATTTGAGGTAATGATGTGGGTAATTGGTTAATATCAGCATGGGAAAGATTTGAAAAAGCATTTTTGGTGAGCGACCGTTATGTGGCTTATCTGAATGGTTTTAAGACGACTTTAATTATATCACTTTTTGCAGTATTGCTTGGTGTGGCTGTCGGATTGATTCTGGCTATTATCAAGTATACAGCAAATCATGTAGAGAAAAATATCATATTGACCCTTCTCAACTGGATAGCCAATATCTATATCGGTATTATCCGGGGAACGCCGGTTTATGTTCAGCTTTTGATCATTTATTTTATCATCTTTGCGAAGATGAATACATCGCCGATCGTGGCGGCTGTTCTCTGTTTCGGTATTAATTCCAGTGCCTATGTGGCAGAAATCATCCGTGCGGGAATTGAAGCTGTAGATGCCGGACAGATGGAAGCA
>CATYEA010000278.1 GCA_958405355.1 uncultured Lachnospiraceae bacterium | reverse complement strand
CACCACCTTATTAAAACATAAAAAGCCGTATCCGTTGCTTTAATGGGATGAAGCAGGGATACGGCTTTTTATGTTTTAATAATGCGGCAGTTTGCTTTTAATAAGAATGGCTTTATGATATACTAGTTGTATTTACAGAGAGAAAGGATAATATCCGATTAATTTCAGCCAGATTAGCTACGGAATCTGAAAGGAGGTTATATTATGACCAAAACATTCATTATTAACAAAGGACAAAAGCCATCAAAGGAACAAATTCGAGAAGTGATGGAAGCAAAAAAATATCCCATAGAACCAGATGAAGATGCACCCGAATTATCGCCTGCAATGTATAAGGCTTTTAAAAGCAGTGTGATTCAGCGGAATAGAAAGAAAAATGCTTGATAAAAAGATAATTATAATCAAAATAGCAGTTCGAGTTTTGAACTGCTATTTTCAACGGTAAAGCGGAGGATAAAAGCGTGGTCGATACAGTTTTGTTTGACTTGGATAATACATTGTTGGACTTCAATAAAGCAGAGAAAATGGCAGTGGAACGAACCCTGCGGGAAATGGGCGTGACGCCGGATGAGAGAATGTTAAAGCGTTATAGCGAGTTGAATCTGGCCCAGTGGCATTTGCTGGAGCAGGGAAAGATTACAAGATCTCAGGTGAAAGTGCAGCGCTATGTGAATCTGTTCCGGGAGTATCGTATAGAAGGTGACCCGGCAGAAACTGCAAAAGTTTATGAAGCCTATCTTGCCATTGGTCACTATTATGTAGAAGGTGCCGAGGAACTTCTGAAGCACCTATCTGAAAAATATCATCTTTATATGGTTACAAATGGAACTCTCAATGTACAAAAAGGACGCATCAAAAGTGCCGGGATGCGCCCTTACTTTAAAGATATATTTATATCAGAAGAAATCGGTTACGATAAACCGGGTAAAGCCTATTTTGACTATTGCTTTTCAAGAATATCGAATTTTCACAGAGAGAACACCGTTATTATCGGTGACAGCCTTACCTCAGACATACAGGGCGGCAAAAACGCCGGCATCCGGACCATCTGGTATAATCCTCATCAGAGCCAGAATACTTCAGAAATTCAGCCGGATTATGAGGTTAATGAGCTTTCAGCGATTGAAGACTTATTGGAAAAAATTTAGTTTTGCGTTGATGTTCTACGGCATAGAGAATAAGATTTAAAAGGCTTGCGAAATAAAGATGAAAATGGTAGTATGATGGAGTGGATAAGATTGAGTAAAGAAAGGAACTGACAGATGATTCGTTTACTTGCATTAGATATGGATGGTACTTGCCTGAACGGGCGCAGCCGGATGACAGAGGAGACAATCCGTACAATACGTAAGGCTGCAGATGCAGGCATCATCATTGTGCCGACGTCAGGACGTCCATTGACGTGTCTGCCATATCAGATGACGCAGGAGAAAGGTTTGTACCGATACACGATCACTTCTAATGGTGCACAAGTTGTAGATCTGGAAGAGAAAAAGACCCTTTTCCGGATGCTGATGAAACGTGAACGAGTGGTACAGTTTCTGAGGGAATGTGAAGAGTTGAATGTGGTCCGGATGACACATATACAGCATCGTTATGTGATGGAAGGACCATTGATGGAAGTTGCAGGGCGTATTGTCTATGGCAGAGATGTGGATGGCATCCGCAGAGTCAATGATATGGAAGCCTTTGTCGAAAAGATTCATTATGATATAGAAGAAGTACAGGTCTATTTTTTCTCCGGCAGAACCCGAAGAAAGGTTGCGGAGATACTTGAAGGCTATCCGGAGTTTTCATCAGCATTTGGCAGCAAATATGTGGAGATATTTGCGAAGAACACTTCTAAGGGAACCGCATTAAATGCATTGGCATCAAGGCTTGGTATTGCTAAAGAGGAAATTGCCTGTATCGGTGACAGTGCCAATGATCTGCCGATGTTTGAAGCGGCAGGATTGAAAATCGCCATGGGCAATGCAGTACCGGAATTGAAGAAGAAAGCCGACATAGTCGCTTATTCCAATCATATTGATGGTGCAGCGAAGGCCATTGAGCAATACATTTTGTAATGGCTTATCTTTAGGATTGATTTTTGGTCAGAACAGATAATTATATAAAATATGCGCATACTAATAGAGCATTCAGAAGGGTGTTATTTGAATATAACACTTTTGGATGCTCTATTTTTCGTGCTGCAGGAGGTCCGGTGAGATTTTTCACAGCATGGAGATACATTGCGTACCGGAAAATGTATACGCTGCTCTTGTAAGCAGTCATTATTTTAAGGAGAAATGAGGTATGGAATATGGAAGAACAGACATTGCACATTTTAAATGAATGCAGCTCAGGGTGCAAGATGGCCATTCACAGCATGCAGCAGGTTTTGGAGTATGTGGAAAATGAAAAGCTGGAGCAGGTGATTATGGCGGCAGAACGCAAGCACAAGGAAATTGCAGCACGGACAGCAAAGGCGCTGACATGTTATGGAGAAAAAGGAAAGAAGCCGGGAGCGGCGGCGGAAACATTTGCCTGGCTTACAACGGAAATGAAGATGTTGATCCGGGATGACAGCAGTCAGATTGCAAAGATTATGACCAACGGCTGCAACATGGGCATTCAGTCCATCATGGAAGTTTTGAATGAAAACCCGGAGGCGGACAGAGAGAGCAAAAATATTGCCGGGGATCTGGTGAAGGCCGAGGAGCATTTCGCGGATGAATTGAAGGCATTTCTGTAACTATTTCAGCGAGACAGCAAATTAGGCAGGGAAGCAAATTGGAC
>CATYEA010000277.1 GCA_958405355.1 uncultured Lachnospiraceae bacterium | reverse complement strand
ATGTTTCCGAATGGAATTCGGATTCGAAATATAATTGTTTTATTGCCGGAGATCAGCCGTTTGAAGAGATTCGCAACCCGAATATGAGTGATGGAAGTTCCTGTGTTGTTATTAAAGAATCTTTTGGTAATGCTTTTGTACCGTTTTTAGTAGATCACTATGAAACCGTCTATGTGGTGGATTACCGGTATTATCCGGAAGGCTTGACCGCTTTGGTACGGGATAAAGGAATACAGGATGTTATATTCATAAATAATATTTCTGCAGCCACAACATCTTCTTTGGTCAGCAATATTGCAGAAATCGTCAACTATTAATTCAATTAAAAAAGATATCGGAGAAGTTTTCGGTATCTTTTTTTTAATAAATGGTATACACTAAGAATAGGGTAATGTCTATGGATTGTATTGAAGCACAAGGATTAATGAATCAATTTATTGATGATAAACTGGATGAAAAGACGTTGACAGAGTTCCTGGAACATGTGAAACATTGTCCGTCCTGTTATGATGATCTGGAAGCGACTTACACAGTTATGGCTGTTATAAGGCTTTTAGATGACGAGGAAGAGACACCGGATCTTTTAAGGGCACTGGACCGCCGGATTGAAGAAAAAGAAGCATGGCTGAGACAGCAGCGCCGGAGTCATTTCTTTAAAAAAGTGATAGGATTGACCGTGTTTTTAGTGGCAGCGTTTCTTATTTCGAGCATGATCATGTTTTTTGCGGGAAATATCCATTCGGAGAAGCATTTGACAGTACCTTTTCATGCCAGTATCAATAATCCGATGAATGTTCACCGGAGTGAATCGGTTATCGATGATTTTCTTTATATACGTGAAGGAGATAAAATTTATATGGTATCTTCAAAGCGGATGCCAGGATGGTCTATGTTTGACAGCCAAAGGAAGGACAGACCAAAGGAAGGTTGGATTGGACGATGAATAAAAAAGTAGTATTGATTGACGGGCACAGTATTTTGAACCGGGCCTTTTATGGTGTGCCGGTTCTGACAAATTCAGAAGGTTTGCATACAAATGGCATTTATGGATTTTTGAATATCATGTTTAAAGTACTTGATGAGGAACAGGCAGAGGGACTTATGGTCGCCTTTGATTTAAAAGCACCGACTTTCCGTCACAAAATGTATGCGGCCTATAAGGGAACACGGAAACCGATGCCTCAGGAGTTACACGAACAGGTACCGGTTCTGAAAGAAGTTCTTCAGGCGATGGGGATTCCGATTGTCACAAAAGAAGGATATGAGGCAGACGACATTCTCGGAACACTGAGCCGTATGTGGGAAGAAAAAGGATACGATGTCACAATCATTTCCGGAGACAGAGATTTGCTTCAGTTGGCGACAGAAAAAGTAAAGATCAGCATACCAAAAACGAAGGCTGGCGGTACACAGGTGGAAAACTATTTTGCAGAGGATGTTTTGACAGCCTATCAGGTGACGCCGACCCAGTTTATTGATTTAAAAGCATTGATGGGAGATGCTTCGGATAATATTCCGGGGGTACCGGGAATTGGTGAAAAGACGGCGACAAAGATTATTACAGCCTACGGAAGTATTGAAGCGGCTTATGAACATGTAGATGAAATCAAGCCGGCCCGGGCAGCCAATAATTTAAGAGAGCATTACGATATGGCGGTCATGAGTAAAAAACTGGCAGCCATTGATACCCATGCACCGATTGAGATTCCGGATACATCGGCAGGATTGGAGCATATGTATTCGGAAGCTGCTTATCAGATGATGAAACGGCTGGAATTTAAAAATATTTTAAATCGATTTAATCAGGAAGAGGTGGCAGTTCCTGTTTTATCTGCCGCTGTGGAAATTCGGGATGAAAATGAGCAGCGTCAGAAAATTTTTGAAGCTATGGGACAGTCGCTGATTAGTTTGTATCCGATTTATGAGAATGAAATCTGTGGCCTGGTTCTGGCTTATGGGGACGAAGCCTTTTGGATGCCGGCAGCATCGGAGGGCGCCTTGAAATCGATGGCCGGCTGGTTTGACGGACATCCGGAAATGGCAGCTTTGGGATTGAAAGCGGGACTCCATTATTTTCCGCTTGCGGAATCGGACAATATATTGGATGTGAGCCTGATGGCCTATCTGCTCAATCCTTTAAAGGATTCCTATGATTATGACGATGTTGCTCGGGATTATCTTGGCCTGACATTGCCGTCAAGGGCGGATTTATATGGAAAAAAGACATTGTCCGAAATTTTGTCCGAGGATAAGGAAAAGGCTATGACCTGGCTTGGTTATTATGCGGCATTGCCTTTAAAGGCAGCAAAGATACTTCAAAATGAACTCGAAAAGGAAGGTATGTGGACACTTTATCGGGAAGTGGAGCTGCCTTTAAGTTTTTCAATTTATCGGATGGAAGCGGCAGGAATCCACGTAGAACGCGAAGCCCTGAAAGATTATGGAGATCATTTGGTAGGAAGAATCCAGGAACTGGAACAGGAGATTTATGCCCTGGCTGGAGAAGAATTTAATATTCTTTCACCAAAACAGCTTGGAGTGATTCTGTTTGACAAATTGCATTTGCCTTATGGAAAGAAGACAAAGACAGGCTATTCCACATCAGCCGCTGTACTGGAAAAGCTTCAGGATGAAGAACCGATTGCCCGGCTCGTGCTGGAATACCGGCAGTTGACCAAGTTAAAATCTACCTATGCGGATGGCCTGGCGAATTTTATTTCAGAGGATGGACGGATTCATGGAAAGTTCCATCAGACGATTACGGCAACGGGACGCATCAGCAGCACGGAGCCGAAC
>CATYEA010000276.1 GCA_958405355.1 uncultured Lachnospiraceae bacterium | reverse complement strand
CGGGGGAAAACGCAGAAACAGAAGACGTTAAAATACCCTGTTAATTAAAAGCTAAATATGATATACTGTCTTAGAGTATAAATGAACGGGAGGATAAACCATGATTGATAAGCTGGTGGAAAAGATAAGAAAGACGGGAGCGCCGATTGAAGTCGGATTAGACCCGATGCTTGACTATGTTCCGGAATTTGTAAAGCAGAAAGCCTATGAGGAACAGGGAGAGACTTTAGAAGGAGCTGCAGAGGCCATCTGGCAGTTTAATAAAGCGATTATCGATGCCGTGTATGATCTGATTCCTGCGGTAAAACCACAGATTGCCATGTATGAGCAGTTCGGCATTCCTGGAATCATGGCTTTTAAGAAAACATTGGATTATTGCCATGAGAAGGACTTGATTGTTATCGGCGATATTAAGCGGGGCGACATCGGATCGACATCCGGCGCCTATGCGACAGGCCATCTGGGAAAAGCTCAGGTGGGAAGTAAGTCCTATTATGGTTTTGATGAAGATTTTATTACAATTAATCCTTACATGGGGACAGATAGTGTACAGCCGTTTATCGATGTGGCTGTGCCTGAGAAAAAGGGAATGTTTATTTTAACAAAGACTTCAAACCCTTCCAGCGGCGAGTTTCAGGACCGCTTGATCGACGGACGTCCGCTCTATGAGTGGGTGGCTGAAAAGGTTGTCGAATGGGGCAGCCAGCACGTGGGTGAGTGCGGTTACAGTTATGTGGGTGCAGTTGTCGGTGCAACCTATCCGGAGATGGGAAAGGTCCTTCGCGGTATCATGAAGAAAAACTTTATCCTTGTACCGGGGTATGGCGCGCAGGGAGCAAAAGGTTCTGACCTTGTCAATTATTTCAATGAAGATGGCCTTGGAGCAATCGTCAATTCCTCCAGAGGTATCATTGCAGCTTATAAACAGCCGAAATATGAAAAATTTGGTCCGGAAGGTTTTGCGGATGCATCCCGTCAGGCGGTTCTGGATATGATTGAGGATATCCAGGTCGGCGCAGGATTGAGATAGGAGATTGACGAAACATGCAGGAAAAAGAATGTAAAATGGTGAGAGTCATCTCTCAAAAACAATTAGCCTCTGATGTTTACAGCCTTTGGCTGAATGTGGGAGATATGGTCAAACATACAAAACCTGGTCAGTTCGTTTCTGTTTACAGTAAGGACGGAAGCCGTATGCTTCCGCGTCCGATCAGCATATGCGAGGTCGCAAAAGCGACAAAAGCGATTCGACTTGTCTACCGGGTTGTCGGCGAGGGAACAGAGGAATTTTCAAAACTGGTCTCAGAAGATACGGTTAAAATTATGGGACCTCTTGGCAATGGCTATACATTGAGTGATAAAAAGGCGATTCTTGTGGCCGGAGGTATCGGTATTCCTCCGATGCTCCAACTGGCAAAGGAGTTAAAGAAAGTCGAAAAGACGATTGTCCTTGGTTACAAAGACAGCCAGACATTTTTGAAAGATGAACTGGAGAGATACGGTAAAGTCATTGTAGCTACAGAAGATGGCAGTGTGGGTGTCAAGGGCAATGTTCTCGATGCCATCCGTGAAGAAGGTATCGAAGGCGAAGTTATTTATAGCTGCGGACCGACACCGATGCTTCGTGCATTGAAAGTCTATGCGGAAGAAAAAGGAATCGAAGCACAGATTTCGTTGGAAGAAAGGATGGCCTGCGGTATCGGTGCCTGTCTGGCCTGTGTTTGTCAGTCGAAGGATGTGGATGAACATTCATATGTACACAATAAACGGATTTGCAAAGACGGTCCGGTATTTGATGCGCGGGAGGTGGAACTTTAAATGAATACAAAAGTAAATCTTGCCGGGGTTGAATTGAAAAATCCTGTCATGGAAGGTTCCGGCACCTTTGGTTCCGGCGCAGAGTACAGTGAGTTTGTCGATTTAAATAAATTGGGAGCAGTTGTTACAAAGGGCGTGGCCAATGTGCCGTGGCCGGGAAATCCGACACCGCGTATTGCAGAGACAGCCAGCGGTATGCTCAATGCCATCGGACTCCAGAATCCGGGGATTGATGTGCTTATTCAGCGGGATATCCCGTTTTTAAAACAATTTGATACAAAGATTATTGTCAATGTCTGTGGAAAGACAACGGAAGATTATCTGGAGGTTGTGGAACGCCTGGGTGATCAGCCGGTAGATTTGTTGGAAATTAACATCTCCTGTCCGAATGTAAAAGAGGGCGGTATTGCTTTTGGTCAGAATCCGAAGGCTGTGGAGGAGATTACGAAGGCTGTAAAAAAAGTGGCAAAACAGCCGGTGATCATGAAATTAAGTCCGAACGTTACGGATATTACAGAGATGGCGAAGGCGGCGGAAGCCGGCGGAGCCGATGTTTTGTCCCTGATCAACACATTGACAGGAATGAAGATTGATATTTATAAACAGGACTTTGCCCTTGCCAATAAAACCGGCGGTCTGTCAGGACCGGCCATCAAGCCGGTGGCTGTGCGTATGGTTTATCAGGTGGCTAATGCAGTGAAGATTCCAATTATAGGCATGGGTGGTATACAGACCGGCGAGGATGCCATGGAATTTATTTTGGCAGGAGCAACGGCGGTGGCCGTAGGAACGGCGAATTTTAATAATCCATTTGCTACGGAACAGGTGGCTGCAGGGATTGAATCTTACATGAGACAAATGGGAGTTGACGATATTAAAGATTTAATCGGAAAGGTAAAATAGCAATAATGGAAGCATATAAGAAATTATTGAAGGAAGAAGTTGAGATTCTTCGAAAAAAAGGACATGAATTTCTGG
>CATYEA010000275.1 GCA_958405355.1 uncultured Lachnospiraceae bacterium | reverse complement strand
ATCCCGAGCATTTCTTTTGCTTTTAACAGGTGACGGATATATGCTCTGCTATAATTTCTGCAGGCCGGACAGCCGCATCCTTCTTCAATCGGACGATCGTCCAATTCATATTTTGCATTGAACAGATTCAGTTTTCCATGATTCGTGTATACATGACCATGACGTCCATTTCTTGATGGATAAACACAGTCAAAGAAATCCACACCCCGATCGACAGCCTCCAGAATATTGGCAGGTGTGCCGACACCCATCAAATACGTCGGTTTATTCTGCGGCAGATGAGGTACGGTTTCTTCAATGATATGATACATTTCTTCATGAGTCTCGCCGACGGCCAGACCGCCTATAGCATAACCATCCAGGTCCAATTCAGAAATGGCTTTGGCATGCTCAACACGAATATCTGCAAAAATTCCGCCCTGATTAATACCAAATAACATCTGATTTGGATTGATCGTGTCCGGCAGGCTGTTTAGCCGCTTCATCTCAGCTTTACACCGATGAAGCCATCGTGTCGTCCTGTCCACTGAATTCTGTATATATGCTCTGTCAGCCAGAGCAGGCGCACATTCGTCAAAAGCCATGGCAATGGTGGAAGCCAGATTTGACTGAATCTGCATACTTTCCTCCGGTCCCATAAAAATCTTATGGCCGTCAATATGAGAATTAAAATAAACGCCCTCTTCTTTAATTTTTCTCAAACTCGTCAGGGAAAATACCTGAAAGCCGCCAGAATCGGTCAAAATTGGCTTGTCCCAGTTCATAAACCTATGAAGACCGCCCATTTTTTTAACAACCTGATCTCCCGGACGCAAATGCAGGTGATAGGTATTTGACAGTTCTACCTGAGTCTTGATCTGCTGTAAATCCGTCGTCGCCACTGCGCCTTTAATCGCTGCGGCTGTTCCCACGTTCATAAATACCGGTGTCTGAATCGTACCGTGAACTGTGGTAAACTCGCCCCGCTTGGCTCTTCCATCCGTTGTCAACAATTTATACATAAAGTCCCCCTTATCTGCTGAACTTCCAAATTTTAGAATAACACTACTAGTATACCTTTAACAGGATTTTTTCGCAACAGGCAATTTTCGATTTTTTCCTAAAGACATGGAAAAAGAGCCGCCCTGTCGATAAATCTTCGACAGAACAGCCCCATTTCCTCATAAATATTCTGTTTAAGTCTCATATATTCAAGTCCGCTTCGCAAGTCTGTAATTCAAGTCCGTAATCAAGTCCACTTTGTAAGTCCACTTCGCAAGTCCGTAATTATGTCCGCTTCGCAGGTCGGGTATATCTAAATAATTTTAGATAGCATACTTTTCAAGCACTTCATTTAAGTCAGCATTTTCACCGTCAAAATGAACGGTAATTGGATGTCTTGGATCCAGACTGAGAATACCTAAAACCGATTTTGCATCCAGAGCAATCCGATTGTAGTATACATCAATGTCAAAATCACACTTTACAGCAGCACGAACGAATTCTTTTGCTCCGTCAATGTCCTGTAATCGAATCTGGGTCTTCATAAATTACACCTCCAAACGAAATAACTCTTACGGCATCACCGTGTTACGTTTTAATTGTTTTACCACGAAATCCATAATTTGTCAAAGTGGACTTTTTCTGGATAAATTATCCATTTTTTAGGCAGAAAGTTAGAATCCCAGCGTTCTTATAGGCAATATTTTTAGATGAATAATCATACACGTTGTACTTTTTTTTATAACATCGCACGAATATCACAATATTTATTTGCATACTGACCATAAATTCGTTATAATGATACATAAAATAAATTTAGAGGTGAAAAATATTATGTTTGGTTCCAGTATTGGAAATATATTTAAAATAACAACCTGGGGAGAATCCCACGGAAAAGCCGTTGGTGTCGTTGTTGATGGCTGCCCGGCCGGTCTTCCTCTCTCAGAAGAAGATATTCAGATTTTCTTAAACCGTAGAAAACCCGGACAATCCCCTTATGCCACACCAAGAAATGAAGCAGACGAAGTGGAAATCCTTTCCGGTATCTTTGAAGGTAAAACGACCGGAACCCCGATTTCCATGCTCGTATGGAATAAATCGGCCCGTTCCTCCGATTATTCGGAAATTGCCAAATACTATCGCCCGGGCCATGCCGATTATACATTTGATCAAAAATACGGTTTCCGCGATTACCGTGGCGGCGGCCGTTCCTCCGCCCGTGAAACCATTGCCAGAGTGGCTGCCGGAGCTATTGCTTCAAAATTTCTAAGCACCCTTGGCATAAAGCTCCAGGCCTACACCCGCAGCATTGGTCCTATCCTCATCAATGAATCCGTCAAGGACTTCTCTCAAATTTATAAAAATCCACTGAATATGCCGGATGCTGAGGCTGCTGTCAAAGCGGAAGCATTGCTTAAAGAAATGATGGCCGCCAAGGATTCCATCGGCGGCACCATCGATTGCGAAATCACCGGTTTGCCAGCCGGCTTAGGTGAGCCGGTTTTTGAAAAACTGGACGCCAATCTCGCCAAGGCAATGATGTCCATTGGCGCAGTTAAAGGCGTAGAAATCGGTGATGGTTTTCTCGCTGCTTTTGCTTATGGTTCGCAAAACAATGATGCCTTTTATATGGAAGACGGCCATGTGTCAAAGAAAACTAATCATTCCGGCGGAACTCTCGGCGGTATGAGCGACGGTTCACCAATTCACATCCGTGTGGCCATTAAACCGACGCCTTCCATTTTCCAAACTCAGGAGACAGTCAATAACCAGGGTGAAGATATTCAGATTCAGATCAAAGGCCGACATGACCCGGTAGTGGTTCCCCG
>CATYEA010000274.1 GCA_958405355.1 uncultured Lachnospiraceae bacterium | reverse complement strand
GGACAGCCGTGTGGAATATGTGATTGTCAATGAGGCGGGGGCCTCGGTTTACTCGGCCAGCAAACTGGCGACGGAAGAGTTTCCGAAGTTTGATGTAGGACAGCGGAGCGCAGCATCTATTGCAAGACGGCTTCAGGACCCGCTGGCTGAACTTGTAAAGATTGACCCGAAGGCCATCGGGGTCGGTCAGTATCAGCATGACATGAATCAGAAAAAACTGAGTGATGTGCTGGGCGGCACAGTGGAAGACTGTGTGAACCGGGTTGGCGTGGATTTAAATACGGCGTCGGCCTCTCTTTTGGAATATGTTTCTGGTATTAATAAGACGATCGCAAAAAATATTGTGGCCTACAGGGAAGCCAATGGTCGGTTTAAAACCCGACGTCAGCTTTTGAAGGTGCCGAAACTGGGACCGAAAGCTTATGAACAATGCGCCGGATTTATGCGTATTCTGGATGGGGATAATCCTTTAGACAAGACAAGTGTACATCCCGAATCTTATGGCGCTGCAGAAGACTTGCTGAAACGGTTGGGATATACAAAGGAAGATATTTCAAATGGAAAACTTTCAGGTCTTGCACGGCAGGTAAAAGATTATGAAAAATTAAGTGAGGAAATTGGCGTTGGAGAGATTACGCTGAGGGATATTGTTAAAGAGTTAGAAAAACCAGGGCGGGATCCGCGAGATGAAATGCCGAAACCGATTCTTCGTACCGATGTATTGGAGATGAAAGATTTAAAAGAGGGGATGATCTTAAAGGGAACCGTGCGAAACGTCATTGACTTTGGTGCTTTTGTGGATATCGGTGTTCATCAGGATGGGTTGGTGCATATTTCTCAATTGACAGACAAAAAGTTTGTGAAACATCCGATGGAGGTTGTCAGTGTGGGCGATGTGGTCGATGTCAAAGTAATGAGCGTAGACCTGGCGAAAAAACGAATTCAGTTAACCATGAAATTGTAAATACAGCATGAAGAGGGGACGGAAAAATGCAGTCAAAAAAGACATTATTTTCAACAAGGGATTTAGTGATCATCGGTTTGTTTTCGGCATTAGCCTATGTGCTGATGCTGCTGGAATCTCCGGGATATCTTGGATTCCTCAGAATAGAGTTCAGTGATGTTCCGGCTATTCTTGGAGGGCTTGGCCTTGGTCCGGCGGCTGGGGTATTCATTGAATTAATTAAAAACATCATCAAAGCGTTGTCAACAAAGACTATAGGTGCCGGAGAGCTGGCAAACTTTGTTGTGGGAAGTGCTTATGTATTGCCGTTGAGCATTATTTACAGAAAGTGGAAAGGAAAACACCGGTTATTGGTGGGGTATGTGGCAGGAACTGTAGCCATGTGTGCGGCAGGGATGATTATCAATTACTTTGTCACATTGCCGTTGTATTCAAATATGTTTGGCGGCGTGGATGCTCTGATTGGTTATGTAGGAGGTATGACTCCGGGGTTCCTTCCGGAAATTAACAGTTTATGGAAGATTATCATTATTGGCATCACACCGTTTAATGTGGTTAAAGGTGTCATGATGGCAGTTGTTTCCTACTATGTATTTAAACTGGTCAAAAAACCGCTTCAATTTTAAATAGGCGTATGTTATAATATTACATTAAAAAAGGTAGGTTCAAATGATTGTAGAAACTTTTTCGGCGGATGAAACATATGAATATGGGCGCAAAATGGGCAGTGAGGCCCGACCGGGAGATGTCTATTGTCTGACGGGAGATTTGGGTGTTGGAAAGACTGTTTTTACTCAGGGCTTCGCCGCCGGTCTTGGTGTGGAAGAATCGGTAAGCAGTCCGACATTTACGATCGTACAGGAGTACGAAGGTGAAAAGATGCCTTTTTATCATTTTGATGTATATCGCATCGGTGATGTGGAAGAGATGGATGAAATTGGTTTTGATGATTATATCTATGGAGAGGGTGTTTGCCTGATTGAATGGGCCGATTTGATTCGGGAAATATTGCCGGATGATTTTGTTGGCATTCTGATCGAAAAGGACATGGATAAAGGGTTTGATTATCGAAAGATCACGCTGGAAAGAGGAGGCGTTTTATAATGCTTTTGCTGGCTATTGAAAGTTCAGGGCTTGTAGCGTCCGTCGCCTTGATGACGGAAGATAAGCTGATTGGAGAATATACGACGAATTTTAAAAAGACCCATTCTCAGACGCTGTTGCCGATGCTGGACGAAGTGGTGAAGATGACGGGGATTTCTCTGGATTCAGTGGATGCCATTGTGATTTCAGGCGGACCGGGGTCTTTTACCGGGCTTCGGATTGGGGCGGCCACAGCAAAAGGCCTGGGACTGGCTCTGGACAAGCCTCTCGTTAATGTCCCGACAGTGGATGCGTTGGCTTATAATCTTTATGGCACAGAGCAGATCATCTGTCCGATTATGGATGCCAGACGGCAGCAGGTGTATACAGGGCTGTATACTTTTGAGGGGAATGAATTCCGTGTTCTTTGTCCGGAGAAAGCGGTTGGAATCAGCGATATCGTTCAGGAAATTAATACTATGGGAAAACCAGTGGTATTTTTAGGGGATGGTGTGCCGGTTCACAGGGCTTTTATTGAAGAACATATTCAGGTAGCGTGCAGTTTTGCTCCGCCGCATTTAAATGCACAGCGGGCCGGGGCATTAGCGGCCCTTGGCAAGATATATTTTGAAGAAGGCCGTTTGGAGACGGCGGATGAACATGTGCCGGAATATTTACGTTTATCTCAGGCGGAACGGGAATTGATGGAGCGGCAGAAACGGGAGCGGCAGGATCAGGAGCAGAAGCCATGATAATCCGGACGATG
>CATYEA010000273.1 GCA_958405355.1 uncultured Lachnospiraceae bacterium | reverse complement strand
CCTTTCAGAACAGGCAGTTTGGCAATCATAGACTGAGCCGGTGTCAACTGATATTTTCCACCATAAGGCATATATACGGAAGATGCACCGATGGAACTGTCAAACATTTCCACCAGACCTTTCTGGGAGCATACATTCAAATCAGACAGATTTGAAAGCCATGCCTGTTTCATATCGGAAACATCTTTCTCTTTCTTAAAATAGTTTTCTTCCGGATCCGGTACAGTAACAAAAGCATCATTTTCCTGATGAGCACCGTTGGTATCCAGGAAAGCTCTGGAAATGTCAACAATTACCTTGTCTCTCCAGTACATGACAAGACGAGGTTCCTCGGTAACTTCAGCTACACAGGTAGCTTCCAGGTTCTCCTCTGCTGCACACTTCATGAATACATCCACATCTTTCGGATCAATGACAACGGCCATACGCTCCTGGGATTCGGAAATAGCCAATTCGGTTCCGTCCAGACCCGCATATTTTTTAGGCACCTTATCCAACTGGATGTGAAGACCTGTCGCCAATTCACCGATGGCTACGGAAACACCGCCGGCACCAAAATCATTACACTTTTTGATCAGACGGCTGACTTCCGGATTACGGAAAAGACGCTGTAATTTACGTTCTGTCGGAGCATTACCCTTCTGCACCTCTGCACCGCAGGTATCAATAGATTCCACAGTATGGGCTTTGGAAGAACCTGTTGCACCGCCGCAGCCGTCACGTCCGGTACGTCCGCCCAGAAGAATGATAATATCTCCCGGGTCCGATGTGGCACGGGTTACATTACTTCTTGGAGCAGCTGCCATAACCGCACCGATTTCCATACGTTTTGCCGCATAGTTCGGATGATAGATTTCATTGACCAGACCTGTAGCCAGACCGATCTGATTACCATAGGAACTATAACCATGGGCAGCTTCTGTAACAAGTTTTCTCTGAGGCAGTTTGCCCTTCATCGTCTCTTTCACAGAAACTCTTGGGTCACTGGCTCCGGTAACACGCATAGCCTGATATACATAAGTACGTCCGGACAATGGATCACGGATAGCGCCGCCAAGACAAGTAGCCGCACCACCAAAAGGTTCAATCTCTGTCGGATGATTATGTGTCTCATTCTTAAAGTTGATCAGCCATTCTTCGGTTTCGCCGTCGATTTCTACCGGCACAATAATACTGCAGGCGTTAATCTCGTCTGTTTCTTCCTGATCTGTAAGTTTTCCATCTTTTTTCAGCTTACGCATCGCCATCAGGGCCACATCCATCAGGCATACAAATTTATCCTTGCGTCCGGCAAATACCTCAGCCCGATGCTCCATATACATATCGTAAGTATCCTTCATCGGTTTCTGGTAATAGCCTTCCTCAAAATCAATATTTTTAAGTTCGGTCTGGAATGTTGTATGACGGCAGTGATCGGACCAATATGTGTCAAGCACACGAATCTCTGTCACTGTTGGGTTCCGTTTTTCTTCACCCACATAATATTCCTGAATAAATTTAAAATCATTAAATGTCATTGCAAGGCCAAGGGAGTCATAAAGTTCCCGAAGCTCTGCTTCCGGCATGGTCATGAAATTATCAAACACAGCCACATCGGCCGGCTCTTCGAATTTTGTGATCAAAGTCTCCGGCTTTGCTTCTCCTGTTTCCCTGGAATCCACCGGATTAATACAGAAAGCTTTAATACGTTCGATTTCATCTTCTGTCACAGAACCTTTTAACAAATAGGTGGTCGCAGAACGGATAACCGGTTCCTCTGTTTCATTTAAAAGCTTCACGCACTGTTCGGCCGAATCAGCTCTCTGGTCAAACTGGCCCGGAAGATATTCCACAGAAAAAATGCTTTCATCTTCTGCTTTTGGAAACTCTTCCTCATATAAAATATCTACAGGCGGCTCAGAAAATACAATCACCTTTGCGCTTTCGTAGGTTTTATCTGTAATATTTTCAATGTCATAACGAATCAGCACCCGGACACCAGTAACAGACTGGATATTCAGGTAACTGTGGATATCATCCAGCAAATCTTTGGCAGCTACGGCATATTCCGGTTTCTTTTCAACATAAATACGTTTTACCTGGGTCATCATGTACCTCCATTCAAAAACTTCGTTTTTCCTACTCACGAGCATCGCACACTGCTGTGTACTGCTCACTATCTTCGCGAACATTATACCATTGAAAAGCCCATAATTAAAGTTAATATATTTAATTAGATTTATTAGATTCTCTAATCAGGCGACTTTGATTACATCTGGCATTATTATTTTTTTTCAAACTGGCCGTTTTCACAAGGTCACCCATCCTGTATAATACGATGAAAACTAAAAGTCCAAAGACATAGGAGTGAACATTATGGAAAAATCAATGACAAAAACAAAATCCATGGTCTTTGCTGCATTATTTGCTGCACTGGCCTGCGTTGCTACAATGAGCCTTCATATTCCTACACCGGGAACCGGCGGCTACATCCACCCGGGTGATGCCATCGTCGTTCTGTCCGGTATTCTTCTCGGTCCGATTTACGGCGGTCTGGCTGCCGGCCTTGGCTCCGCACTGGCTGACCTTCTGGCCGGATATATGGTTTATGTACCGATTACATTCATTGTAAAAGCAGTCATTGCGATTGTCTGCTATTTTGTTTATCATAAATTACTCGGCAAACTGGACCAGGTTATTGTCAAAGGTATCATTACCGGCTGCTTCTCCACAGTTATTGTGGCCGCCGGATATTGCTTCTTTGAATACTTTATGTATGGCAGCGGTGCCTTCGCCAGCGTTCCGGCCAACCTCATCCAGGGTCTTTCCGGTCTGATCAT
>CATYEA010000272.1 GCA_958405355.1 uncultured Lachnospiraceae bacterium | reverse complement strand
CCTTGGCGAAAAACTTCCGGATTGGAAAGCAGCCGCTAACCTGGTACGGAAGATTGCTGAAAACTACAAACTTCCATATTATACATTATCGCCGACTTATTCTGTATGCAAAGACCACGGATATATCAGCGGTGAAAAACATACATGCCCGATCTGCGGCAGAAGCACCGAGGTCTATAGCCGAATCACCGGTTACTATCGTCCGGTTCAGAACTGGAACGAAGGAAAAACAAAAGAATTTAAAGACCGCAAAGTTTACAACATTGAAACTTCTGTTTTCAGGCCAAAGGAAATCCATTATAATGAAGCTCGGCCACAAGAAGAAGTTTCTGCTTCCAAAGACCAGATTCTCCTGTTTACAACGGCCACCTGTCCAAACTGTAAAATGGCTGACAGTATGCTGACAAAGGCCCATGTGGATTTTGAGAAAATCGATGCGGAGACCCATGCGGATTTAAGCCAGAAATTTAATATCCGTCAGGCCCCGACACTGGTCGTTCTCCATGACGGCAACGTGGAAAAATACGCCAATGCGTCCAATATTAAAAAATTCATTCAGGACCGCTCCTGATTTTATTGAACTTCAAATCCACTAACATAATATATGGAAAGGCGGAATCAATCTTATTTTTCATTGATTCCGCCTTTTTATCTTTTGTATTTCATTTTCTTATTTCTCCAACAGCTTTAAATACTTTTCACGTTCATCTTCCGGGATATCAAGCATCTCCAAAACTTTTTCAACAGGCCATCCTGTTCGTTTCATAAGATTTTCAATTGATTCAAGTATCCCGGCCTCATGTCCCTCTGTACGTCCTTCAATACGCGCTTCTGCCAATTCTTCCCACAACCGCATATACTTCACACCCACTTCCTGGCTGCCTTTGAGCATCTCAATCTGGGATGCAAGCTCCTGTACACGTGCATCTTTGATATTCTTTCCATACCGTTCAGGCTCCTCCACATAGTGCAGAAATTCTACAAGTCCCCGCGGAACTTCATCATCATTCTTGCCGCGGGTGTTTAAAAATATCCGCACCGCCCCATCATCCATCGCCATCCTAGGAACCTCGTCACAGGTCATCCGAAACGTGTACATGTACTTGTTTTCCCCAAACAAGTCAAATGGCGCAATAAATATGACATAGACATCGTTCATCTTCCCAAAATCCAGGTCTCCCGGTTTTAAGAGGTTTACATCAATGGCCGATTGATACAGACGGCTCCGCCGAAACAGAAATCTCTTTCCTTTATTCTCCTTCTGGGCTTCTGCATCGTAAACGATGTCATTCTCATCAAAGGCCAGCAAGTCCA
The DNA here is from genome assembly GCA_958405355.1 of uncultured Lachnospiraceae bacterium. Taxonomy (GTDB): domain Bacteria; phylum Bacillota; class Clostridia; order Lachnospirales; family Lachnospiraceae; genus Frisingicoccus. Next base: position 1,506 of record CATYEA010000272.1, on the reverse strand, counting down.
GACGAACTGCCCGGGAATCGTAAAAAGGTTCCAGAGTCTTTTCCGCAGTCCCATACCGGAGCCGTGATATCTCCCGATCACTGAAAATGATAGACAGGATATTCCGGCATATCTCAGGGTCGCTCATGGCCGTATCAAACAAAAAACGATCCAATAACGTCAACTCTTTCAATGGTTTGCGCACTTGTTTTTGTTCTTGTCTGTTTTTCAATAAACTTCCTCCTTAATCGTAGCATATTTTTCTATGTACCGCAAGGATATGCTACCATAAATCCGTTGTGGATTCTGTCAAAACCAGCCGTCGAAACTTGCCTTTTTATCGACATTAAAATACCCCTATCACTTTGCACTTATGCAACGCGATAGGGGTTATTGGCACTATATACTTGCAAACCGCTTTTTATACCGGATATACTTTATTTTCTGTATCGGCTTTTGCCGCATCTATTTTAGTTTTCTGAGCTTCCCGGTATTTGAAAAAATCTGTTGCCACCTGTGGGAATAACGCATAGGATAAAACATCCTCATCCTGGCATTTATACTGGGCCATTTCTTTTTCAAGACTTTCCAGCTCATTCGGAATCAAATCGGCCGGACGGCAGGTAATCGGTTCTTCATCACCAATAGCCTTCTTCTGAACTTCCGGATTAAACGGCTTAACTGTCTGACCGTATTCACCTTTCAAAAGCGCCTTACTTTCTTTGGTAATCATCTTATACCGCTCACCCATAAGGACATTCAAAACTGCCTGGGTTCCCACGATCTGACTGGACGGAGTAACCAGCGGCGGCTCACCGAAGTCTTTACGGACTCTTGGAATTTCTTCCAACACTTCATAATATTTGTCTTCCGCATGTGCATCTTTTAACTGGGATACCAGGTTGGAAAGCATACCGCCCGGCACCTGATACAGCAGGGTCTTAATATTTACACCGAGCACTTTTGGATTTAACAGGCCGCTGTCCAGTGCCTCTTCCCGAATCGGACGGAAATATTCGGCAATCTCCGATAAAAGTCCCTGGTCAAGTCCCGTATCATAAGGTGTTCCCCTAAAGGTTTCTACCATGACTTCCGTGGCTGGCTGGCTCGTTCCCAGAGCCAATGGGGACATGGCCGTATCAATGACATCGCATCCCGCTTCTACAGCCTTCATGTAAGTCATTGAAGCCACACCGCTGGTATAATGGGTGTGGAGCTGAATCGGCAGATCTGTGGACTCTTTTAATGCGGATACCAGTTCCGTTGCCGCATAAGGCACTAAAAGTCCGGCCATATCTTTAATACAAATGGAATTTGCTCCCATATCCTCGATACGTTTTGCAATATCTTTCCAGTAATCCAGTGTATAGGCATCTCCCAGGGTATAGGACAGGGCTACCTGAGCATGTCCGCCCTCCCGCACCGTGGCCTTCACAGATGTTTCCAGGTTCCTCAGATCATTTAAAGCATCAAAAATTCGGATAATATCAATACCGTTGGCGACCGACTTCCGGACAAAATAGTCCA
>CATYEA010000271.1 GCA_958405355.1 uncultured Lachnospiraceae bacterium | reverse complement strand
ACCATACAGAAATTTATGTGACAGTTGGACAGACAGTGGAAAAGGGACAGCAAATTGGTTTGAGTGGTACAACCGGAGATTCGACCGGGAACCACTTACATTTCCAGGTGGAGGAGAATGGCATTGCCGTAGACCCGCTCATTTACCTTCAGGATGAGGGCAATGGCGAAACTTTGAAAATGCGTTCACGTTTTGCTCCAGTATATGAAAAAATGATACAGTTGAATGGTTTATATTCAAACATATCATCAAAATTTGTTATAAAATAAGAACAGGATAGACAAAACCAGATTCAGGTATAGCTTGACGGCTATACCTGTTTTCTTTTTACTTGACAGCCAATTTCAGGAATTGCTTTGCTGATCAGCATTTGTCACTGACGACACAAAAAATTGCATTGATTTTATTTTTGTGTTAACATAAGAACAAAATGTAGACAGAACGGAGATGACAGTATGCCAAACCGAACAAAGTATGCGCTGGAGGCCTCGTTAAAGAAGCTCTTATTGAAGAAACCGCTGGATAAGATTACGATCAATGATTTAACTTCTGACTGCGGAATCAGCCGTATGGCCTTTTATTATCATTTTAAAGATATTTACGATTTGACTGAATGGGCGTGTGTGGAGGATGCTTCAAGGGCCTTGCAGGGAAAGAAAACATATGATAGCTGGCAGGAAGGGCTGCTGCAGATTTTTGAGGCTGTTATGGAAAATAAGCCATTTATTATGAATGTTTACCACTCCGTAAGCAGGGAGCAGATTGAAAATTATCTTTTTAAACTTACATATGATTTAATTATGGGTGTTGTGAAAGAAAAGTCTGCAGGCATGGATATTTCCGAGGAAGAAAAGAAGTTTATTGCCGATGTTTATAAATACAGTTTTGTGGGCATTATGCTGGACTGGATTAAACAAGGAATGAAGGACGATTATCAGGAAATTGTTGAGAATCTCAGTACAATGATGAAAGGAAATATTAGCAATTCCATTCATAACTTTTTATCAAAACCGGGGGCATGATAAGTTTTTTATCATTGCCCCTGTTTTGTAAATTGAATTTGGAATGCGATAAAGATAATATGGAAACATAGAAAAGAACAACACAATTTTGATATATGTGAAAGGTGGTTATCTTTATGGCAAAAAAAGGAATGAAATTGGGTGTGACATCTGCTGTGATCGCAGGAGCCGGAGCAGCAGCGTTGGCGGTAAAGAAAACAAAGGAAAGTAAAAAGGAAACTCAGAGGAAAGCTGCGGAAGCAAAACGTGATTACCGTAATACGGAACGTGGGAAAAATGCCAGGAACAGCAAAGGTATTTACTATACGAACGGAAACTATGAAGCTTTTGCCCGTCCGGAGAAACCGGAAGGCGTCGATGATAAAAATGCTTATATTGTAGGCAGCGGATTAGCTGCTCTGGCGGCCGCCTGCTTTCTTGTCCGGGATGGACAGATGCCAGGAGAGCATATTCATATTTTAGAGGCCATGGATATTGCCGGAGGCGCCTGTGACGGTATTAATGACCCGACCCGCGGTTATGTGATGCGCGGCGGAAGAGAGATGGAAAACCATTTTGAATGTCTTTGGGATTTATTCCGCAGTATTCCTTCTATTGAGACACCGGGAGTTTCCGTATTGGATGAATATTACTGGCTGAATAAGCATGACCCGAACTACTCTCTGTGCCGTGCCACAGTCAACCGGGGACAGGATGCCCATACAGATGGAAAATTCAATCTGAGCCAGAAAGGCTGCATGGAAATCATGAAGCTTTTCATGACAAAGGATGAAGATTTGTACGATAAGACGATTGAAGATGTTTTTGACGAAGAAGTCTTTGATTCCACATTCTGGCTGTATTGGAGAACGATGTTTGCTTTTGAAAACTGGCACAGCGCATTGGAAATGAAATTATATTTCCAGAGATTTATTCATCATATCGCCGGACTTCCGGATTTCAGTGCACTGAAGTTTACAAAATATAATCAGTATGAATCTTTGATTCTTCCAATGCAGAAATATCTGGAGGCAGCCGGAGTAGATTTCCAGTTTAATACAGAAGTTACAAATGTTATTTTTGAGTTTAAAGATGATAAAAAGATTGCTACGGCCATTGAGTGTAAGGTTAAAGGTGTGGAAAAAGGCATCATGCTGACAGAAAATGACCTGGTATTTGTAACCAATGGAAGCTGCACAGAAGGAACTATCTATGGTGATCAGAATCATGCACCGAACGGTGATGCGGAAGTACGAACAAGCGGCTGTTGGAGCCTCTGGAAAAATATTGCCAAGCAGGACCCATCCTTCGGCCATCCGGAAAAATTCTGTTCCGATATTACAAAGACCAACTGGGAATCGGCTACAGTAACGACCCTGGATGACAAGATTCTTCCATATATTACAAATATCTGTAAACGGGATCCGAAGAGCGGCAAGGTTGTTACCGGCGGTATTGTGAGCTGCCAGGATTCCAGCTGGCTGATGAGCTGGACCATTAACCGTCAGGGACAGTTTAAAGAACAGGATCCGGATCAGGTTTGTGTTTGGGTATATGGTTTGTTTACCGACGTTCCTGGTGATTATGTGAAGAAACCTATGAAAGAATGTACAGGAAAAGAAATCACAGAAGAATGGCTGTATCATATGGGTGTTCCGGTAGACCAGATTCCGGAATTGGCTGAGAACAGTGCCGTCTGCGTTCCGACAATGATGCCGTATATTACCGCTTTCTTCATGCCGAGAACGAAAGGTGACCGGCCGGATGTTATTCCGGATGGCTGTGCCAACTTTGCATTTCTTGGTCAGTTTGCAGAAACACCAAGGGA
>CATYEA010000270.1 GCA_958405355.1 uncultured Lachnospiraceae bacterium | reverse complement strand
CAGCCACAAGACTGCTCTTTTTGGACTGAACTTCCTGCTGGTTTGCCTGCAGGGAAGATTGAATTTTATCTTTACAGGTATCACAGAGAAAGTAGTGGCTGCCATTGATTTCATAGCAGTCAATCTGCTCCATATTAGTGCCGCATTCGGAACAGCCGGAAGTAAAAGTATAGCTGATCAGATAATCAATGATCGGGTCGATAATACTGTTGATGGTGTCCGGTATATTTTTACCGAGAGAAGGCATTTTAATAGTAAGTATGATGCTGTGGGAACCGGTTACAACGGTAAGCAGTTTTTTCTGATTTAATTTTTGATTATTCAGAAAACTGTTGAGAGCAGCCATGTCGGCTGGTTCGGCCGGATTGACGCTGATCTTCACCTGATACTGGCCCTGAAGTCCGTCCAGGGTTATATAAAAACCTTTGTACAGACCGGATAAATGATTCTTGTAATCCTGAAGACATCCGCCGAGGATTTGTGTTCGTATTTTTTCTTTAAACATAGTATTTTCTCCTTTGAAGTAACAGATAAATTCTATTTTAATAGTAGCACTTTTTGAGGAATCATACAAGATAATCCTTGCCCTTTCACCGGCAGCGGCGTTATAATTCTATGAGTAAATACAGTACAGAAAGATTAGGAGACAGATGAAATGAAAGCTTGTATTTTTGATTTGGATGGAACTCTGGCGGATACGCTGGAATCTATGTCTATAAGTGCGAATCAGGTCATTGAACCTTTAGGATATGCCCCGTTACCGACAGAAAATTTCAGATATTATGCGGGAGATGGCGCAAAAACTCTGGTCGAACGGGTGTTAAGAGATGCCGGGGACAAGAATTTGGTCCATTTTGAAGAAGTTTATCAGGCTTACTGTGAGATTTTCGACAAGGACTGTACCTATAAAGTGGTCGTATTTGATGGGATGAAAGAAACTCTTAAAAAATTAAAGGCCATGGGTGTAAAGCTGGCAGTTCTTTCAAATAAACCCCACGTCCAGACAAGAAAAGTGATTTCAAATCTTTTTGGAGATAACTTATTTGACTGGGTTCAGGGACAGAAGGATGGCATTGAGAAAAAGCCGGATCCATCGGGTGCTTTAAAAATTGCTGAAATTTTTGGGGTACAGCCTGAGGAATGTATGTATATCGGTGATACAAATGTCGATATGATGACAGGAAACCGGGCCGGGATGTTTACGGTAGGCGTTCTCTGGGGATTTCGGGACAGAAAAGAGCTGATGGATAATCATGCTCATGCGCTGGCGGAAAAACCGGAGGATTTAATCCGGCTTTATATTGCAAAATAAATTTAGAAAAATTTGGAGGCGATAAATATGTGTGGTATATGCGGTTTTACAGGAAAATTACCGGATAGCAAAGAAGTATTGACGCGGATGATGGACCGTATTAAACATAGAGGACCGGACAGTGCCGGTCAGTTTATCACAGATAAGGCGGCCTGGGGATTCCGGCGATTGAGTATTATTGACTTGGATAATGGGTCACAGCCAATGTTTAATGAAGATAATAGTATTGTTATTGTCTTTAACGGTGAGATTTACAATTATAAAATTCTCAGAGAGGATTTGATCGCAAAAGGTCATGTATTTCGAAATAATTCAGATACGGAAGTGCTGGTTCATGGTTATGAAGAATATGGAACCGATTTACCAAAATACTGCCGGGGTATGTTCGCATTTATGATTTATGATACGAATAAGGATATTGCCTTTGGGGCCAGAGATTATTTTGGTATTAAGCCTTTTTATTATAGTGTGATCAATGGAAATCTTGTTTTTGGTTCGGAGATTAAATCCATTCTGGAATATCCGGGATATGAGAAAAAGGTAAATACAGAAGCGCTGGAGGAATATCTGACATTCCAGTACTCGGTTCTTCCGGAGACATTTTTTAAAGGTATCTTTAAATTACCGCCAGCCCACAGCATTGTATTTAAAGACGGCAAAGTAGATATTCAGCGTTACTGGGAGCCGGATTATGATATTGATGAAAATGCAGATTTTGATGCACTGGTGGATCAGATTGATGCACAGATGGCAGAATCTGTTGAAACGCATATGATCAGTGATGTAGAGGTTGGTTCTCTGCTTTCAAGCGGTATCGATTCCAGTTATATTGCAACAATATCCAAAGCGGATAAGACATTTACTGTCGGTTTTGATTACGATAAATTTAATGAAATTTCTTACGCAAAAGATTTATCGGATAAGATTGGAACTCAGAATTTCAGTAAATTGATTACAGAAGAAGAATATTGGAGTGTTCTGCCGGAAATTCAGTATTATATGGATGAACCTTTGGCGGATGCTTCCTGTGTGGCCCTTTACTTTGTGGACAAGACAGCGGCAGAGCATGTGAAGGTCGTTCTTTCCGGTGAAGGTGCGGATGAGTTTTTCGGTGGTTACAATATTTATCATGAACCGGTATCTTTAAGAGGTTATCAGAGACTTCCAAAAGGGCTGCGCCGATTGATCGGTAAGCTCGTGGAAAGCCTGCTACCGGAAGGTGTGCGGGGAAGAAGCTTTTTGATGCGCGGAGCTTTAGATGTAGAGCATCGTTTCATTGGAAATGCAAAACGTTTTTCTGTGAAGGAGCGGAAGCGTATTCTAAAAAATACTACACCGGCCAAATCACCATGGAAGCTGACAAAGCCTTTTTATGATAAGGTGAAGCATGTGGACGATACAACAAAGATGCAGTATATTGATATGAATTTCTGGCTTGTAGGAGATATTCTTTTAAAGGCGGACAAGATGAGTATGCGCCATTCTTTGGAGACCCGAGTGCCATTCCTGGATAAGGAGGTTTACAAGCT
>CATYEA010000269.1 GCA_958405355.1 uncultured Lachnospiraceae bacterium | reverse complement strand
CATTCATTCGGATGTTTTGCCCAGAGCGGATGGATATCGTTGATCAGGAACGGACGACGATGAATCTTTACCATCTTCTGTTCCGGTGTGATCTCGATGGTTTCCTTTGTGCCGTCTTCATTTTCCTTTTCTTCGGTCTTGGCCGGTTCAGTGTAATATTCAATGACCTTATCGGTGTCGAGCAGTTCCTCTTCCTTTACATTCTGAGTTTCCGGTTCGCCGCCTTCTTTGGAAATGTAAATTTCCACCGGCATAAACGCACAGTACTTATCTAAAACTTCTCTGGCCCGGTATTCGTTGGCAAATTCCAGACTGTCTTCATTCAGATATAAAGTAATCTCTGTACCACGGGTTTCTTTATCTCCCTTAGCCATAGCATATTCAGAATCTCCGTCACATTCCCAGTAAACAGGTTCGGCGCCTTTCTTATAAGAAAGTGTCTGGATCGTTACACGTTCCGCAACCATAAAGGCCGAATAGAATCCCAGACCAAAGTGACCGATAATCTGATCTTCATTGGTCTTATCTTTATATTTTTCCAGGAAATCGGTAGCACCGGAGAAAGCAATCTGTGTGATATATTCTTTCACTTCATCTGCTGTCATACCGATACCATTATCACGAACGATCATTGTCTTATCTTCGGAATTGACAATGACCTCCACTTTCATTTTTTCATCCTCGGCGATTTCACATTCGCCCATCATTTCCAGCTTTTTCAGCTTCGTGATGGCATCGCAGCCGTTGGATACTAACTCTCTGACAAAAATATCATGATCTGAATACAGCCATTTTTTTATGATTGGAAATAAATTTTCACTGTTAATGGATAAACTTCCCTGTTCCTTTATTGTTTCTGCCATTAAAATCACTCCTTAAAAATTATAAACTAAATTTTTATCTGAAACATATTGTAATACCAGTTTGGCCGATTGTCAACAAAAAATTAGCACTCACTTAAAGTGAGTGCTAATTTTCTTTTATTCCAGATTTATCCACATGATTGGCCGAATCCCTCCACGGGCCTCAGAGCGGGTAACGTCCAGGCCGGACACATCAATATTACTATTATAATCCACTAACGCTGCCTGATCGCTATCCGAACCGGGCGTTCGGAGACGCCATATGCAATAATCCGTTCCGCCAACCGTGATAGCTCCCTTCTCTGCCGCATAAGCTGTCGGTTTACATTTCCGCAGGACGCCGCTCTCGAAAGAAGTTGATTCCTGTTCTGTAAAATATATTTCTGCCTCAGAAACAGAAGGTAAAAACACCTTATCTTCTGTATTATTGCCGCCGCTGATACCATATTCTGCATTATCCTCATTAACCACAGTGGCTGTAATAATTTGAGCCTGTTCTTCCTCGCTAAAAGCATGATTAAAAAAATCCCCATTAAGCCAGGCTCTAAGCGTACAGTCTTCCCATGTGACGGCTGTACTTTCCGTATGATAGGCTTGACAATCCAAAACATATTTACTTGTTACTAAAATCCTATTGTCTACCTGGTCAAGCACCAGCCACTCAATACTTTCAGCACCGTTCGCTTCATTGCCATCCTGTTCATAATTTCCAAAATAAATGCTGTCTCCGACAGAATATGGAGCTTCCTCCTCCGCTTCCTCATCGCTTTCACTTTCAGAATGCGCATCCGATTCGGACTCAGAAGCGTTTGTAGCATTTATATTTGTTGTCTCACCATTGCCGCAGGCAGCAAGTGTAAATATCATCGCTGCCGTAAATAACAATACTATTGATTTTTTCGTAAACTCCCTCATCCCCAATTATATCCTTTCAACTGTGATATGATTCTGTTTGAAATACTGGCAGACCGTGTCGTCCCAACACTGTTCCAATGTTTTGTCCATAATAAAGGTTTTATAAGAAACGCCCGACGTACACACAAGTTTCTGATGGTCGTATGTAATATTCATAAACAAACCGCCGATATCCTCCATCCGGACAGGGAAATGATGTCTTTCCAACAGCCACCGGGTGTTTTCCTCCGAAAGTTGAAACACCAACCTAAAACGGACTGGAAGTTTATGCCCCTTTATTAATTGAAAAGCAAAGGGCTTTACCTCGGACCAAAGACAAAGCTCCCGTCCCTCCAGGGCCTCCCATTCTTCCGAATCGAAATAAGGGCGGTTTAAATAACCGCCCAAATGAAATTCTGTAAATGTCTGAATCTCACCGTCCCGCAGATAAAATTTATCAAACATAGTTCCGGTAAGAATTCCCGCCATGAAATTTTTAATATCCAAAATGGATAGTCCAATCATGTGCTATCACTCCATCATACACAACTGTTCATTATACATTAATCTCTGCCGTCATACCGAGAACTTCTTTATTCTCATCAAGAATCGGCTGAATAACTTCATTCAAAAACTCTGTTACCTGTTCCGGCGCACGTCCGACAAAGTTTCTCGGATTCATAATGGACTGTAATTCTTCCATCGTTGTTCCGAAAGCCGGGTCCCCAGCGATACGTTCCAACAGGTCATTTGGCTTACCTTCCACTTTAACCATACGTCCGGCTTCCATGGAATGGGTACGAATGCGCTCATGAAGTTCCTGACGGTCCCCGCCTCGTTTTACGGCATCCATCATGATATTCTCCGTTGCCATAAACGGCAATTCACTCATCAGACGCTGTTCGATGACCTTTGGATACACAACAAGACCATCGACCACATTCATATATAAATCCAGCACACCGTCAATCGCCAGGAAAGCTTCCGGTACGCTGAGTCGTTTATTCGCCGAATCATCCAATGTTCTCTCAAACCACTGGGTTGCAGCTGTAATCGCCGGATTCAGCACATCGATCATCACATATCTGGAAAGGGAAGCAA
>CATYEA010000268.1 GCA_958405355.1 uncultured Lachnospiraceae bacterium | reverse complement strand
TATAACATAGGCATATCTTTATAGGCTTTGCCGAAGGCCTGGGCCCGAGGCATTAAAGTTTTTACGGAATCATTGATCAAATCATAAATTTTGGAGAAGCCATCCTGCATATCTTCGTAATGAGCGTAACCTTCGTATGTATTCAGAATTTCACAGGCCAGAGCAAGGACGTTTGTCATTTTTTCCATTTTTGCAGCATAGTCCTTTGCAAAACCATGAATGATCTGGTATTTTCCGGCAGCGGCCAGAGGGGAATTTTCATCGATAGTCACAGAGATAACTTCCGCACCAAGTTCCATAGCCTTTTTGGCAGCAGCGACTGTTTCCGGAGTACCGCCGCTTAAAGAACAGGTGACAACGATGGAATCCGGTCCGACACCGGCTGGGGTTGAATAATAAAATTCATTGGCGGTGTGGAGGCTGGCGCGCAGTTTTTTTGCGTTGGCATCAAGAAAATATTTTCCAGGATATAAATCCGCCTGGGATGCGCCGCAGCCAACAAAATAAACAGAAGCGATTTCAGGTTTGTCTGCTTTGATTGCAGAAACAATTTCTTTTACGTTCATGGGAATCCTCCTTAAAATAATAGGTTATTATTTATTATATAACATTATATAACATTATATAAAAAGAGTCAATTTCTTTTTTATATGTGAATGGGTTTTTGCATTTCTTGCCTTGCTCTTGATTGAATTAACAAAATTTTTGTGTTATCATTTTTTAATAGTTTATATATTAACTTATCTACATATTTGCAGAAAGGATAAAGGGTATCATCAATTGAAAAAACTGAATCGCGCCGAGCTTTTGGAGCTTCTTTTAGAAGAAAGCAGTGAGAATGAACAGCTGCGGAGCCAATTGGCGGCGCAGAAAAAATATGAGAGAGAAACACCCGATGGAGAAAAAATAGAGAAAACATTTGACAGGAAAGCGCTGGAATCAGAGTTAAAACAGGAAAATTATAAGCGTCGATATTTTTCAGTTCTTCGAAACACTATCGGTGTTTTGATTGTGGCCGCAGCGATTTCCGTGCTTGTTGCAACATTGTGGTTGCCTGTTCTGCGAATTTATGGGAGTTCCATGACGCCCGCACTCAGTGACGGAGAAATTGTTATCAGTGTCAGGACATCCCATTTTGAGCCGGGGGACATAGTAGCTTTTGACTACAGCAATAAGATACTGGTAAAACGAGTTATTTGTGAAGCCGGTGACTGGATTGATATTGATGAGGATGGCACAGTGTATGTTAATGGGACTGTGCTGGAAGAACCGTATCTTGATGAAAAAGCCCTGGGCGAATGTGATATTGAATTACCTTATCAGGTACCTGATAGAAGAATCTTTGTTATGGGAGATCATCGTTCCACATCGATTGATTCCCGAAGCACAACCATTGGCTGTGTATCTCAGGAACAGATTGTGGGAAAGATTATATTTCGTATCTGGCCGTTAACACGGCTGGGTCTGTAGATTGGAAAGGGTGCCTGAAATGCGGAAAAAATTATCACCAAAAGCAGCAGCATATCTTGAGCGAAAGAGGCAGCATCTTCTTTGGATGAAGATAGTAAGTATTTTAGTTTGTATAGTTGTTTTATGTACAGTCTATGTACTGATTTTGCCTGCGATTACATTGGAAAAAAAAGCAGATGTTTCCGGAGAAGGGACAAAACTGATTTGTTCGCCGGAGATTGAGGCACATACCCATACGGAGGATTGTTATAGCCGTGTGCAGGGAGAACTCATCTGTGGACAGGAAGCTTCTGAAGAGCATCAGCATGGGGACGAGTGTTATCGTTGGGAAACCGTGCTGGTATGCGGTAAGGATGAAATTATACTCCATACTCACAGTAAAACCTGTTACGATGAGGGTGGTCAGTTAGTCTGCGGACAGACGGAAATCAGAGAACATGTCCATGAAGATGCCTGTTTTGAACAGAGCGAAGAAAGGGAAACAGAATCAGAAGAAAAGGAAGTTGAAGGGATAGAAGGCACCCTCACCTGTGCAGGGGAGGATTATACGATCAGCGTTGCCTATGGTGCTGATGCAAGGATTCCAGAGAATGCGGAATTGAGAGTCACTGAATATGAGAAAGATTCTGAGATTTATCAGCAGCGTTATGACAATGCCAGGGAGCTTTATGGATGGAAAGAGGATAAGACCGACAGAGTGCGTCTGTTTGATGTCAGTTTCTATGTGAATGATGCGGAGATTGAGCCGGCGGAGGCTGTGAATGTTACGATTGCATGTGATGGATGGACAGACCAAAATCAATATACCATTACGCATTTTGTCAACGATGGGGAGCCCGAGACAATTTCTAATATTCAGATTTCGGATGTTCAAATTTTGGATGGTGAAAGCGGTGCTGGAGAGCAGAGCATCAGCTTTGTATTAAACAGCTTCTCACAGATACAGATATTGGCCGACATGGAGGAATTTGCGGAAAATACTGTTGGACAGTATGCGATCGTCAATATTAATATTGCAGGCAGTAACATCAGCACGGGTGCGAAAGGAGCAATGCTGGCAGAGACGTATAAGGGCGAAAAGGAATCAATGATAAAAAGTGAAAACATTGGCACCCAGTATTATGAGAAGGCGTATTCCATAATGCTGGCGGACACGGAAGAAAAACTGGATAATTTCCAGTCTCGGTATCAGGTCTGGCGGTTTGAACCGATTGACGGAGCTCCAGAAAATCCTTATGAATCAAAGGCCAACCAATATTATATTTATGCACAGGACACCGCTGACAGTAAAAAGTATCTGACGATTAATTCAAATAGTATAAAACTTGAAAGTGAACCGACGGATAATTCCAAAATAACCGTGACTGTTGGGACCGGGAACTTCGAGGGCATGGTCCGGCT
>CATYEA010000267.1 GCA_958405355.1 uncultured Lachnospiraceae bacterium | reverse complement strand
CCCGACAAATATTTATAAGCCGCCTGTGCCTGTTTATAAAATGGATGCTGAGGATCGTCCGTATAAATGCAGACCACCTCGCCCGGTCTCACAAAACAGGCCACATCATCGATATGTCCATTGGTCTCTCCCGGGTCAATGCCATCCTTCACCCAAAGCACCTTATCACAATTCAAATATTCACATAATGTCTGCTCAATTTCTTCTTTCGTTAAATGACTGTTCCTTCCTTTGCTGAGCAGGCACATTTCTGTAGTGAGAACGGTTCCTTCACCATCCACATGGAAGGAACCGCCCTCTAAAACAAAATTATCTGTTCTGTATCTGTCAATATTCTCGATCTCACATATTTTCCCGGCAATCTGGTCATCGGCATCCCAGGGAAAATACAACCCGTCCACAAGACCTCCCCAGGCATTAAAAGTCCAATCACAGGCTCTCCTTTCTCCCTTATTATTAATCAGAAACGACGGCCCGCAATCCCTGCACCAGGCATCATTGTTACTCATCTCAATAACGCGGATATTTTCCGGCAGACGTGATCTGCAATTTGAATACTGACCATAGGAGACAAGCATGGTGACCGGTGTAAATTCACTGATCGCTTTAGCCACATTGGCATAGGCCTCCTGAACCGGTTTTCCGCCAAGCCGCCAGTTATCTGTTCTTTCCGGCCAAATCATCCACACCTTTTCCTGAGGTGTGAATTCTCCCGGCATATAGAAACCATCCTGCTTTGGAGTTGAACCTCTGATAATTTTTGCCATAATATCTTCCTTCCATAAATAACATAAGGTCAACGAACTCTAAATTCCGTGGGTCATCAATATCTGATACAATTCGGGTCTCCGATCTCTGAAAATGCCCCATTCCCGCCGTTCATCCGCAAGGGCATCCAGGTCAAATTCCGCAGTAATGACACCGGCCGTATGCCGGTCTGCCTGCACGGCAATTTCTCCATGATGATCGGCAATGAATGAACTTCCATAAAATGTCATCATCGAATTTTCGTCCGATTCGGTTCCGATACGGTTTGATGCAATGACCGGCATCATATTGGCCGCAGCATGACCGGCCATTGTATTTCTCCAATGGATGGACGAATCCTTCCCCAATGTCGGTTCGGAGCCTATGGCCGTCGGATAAAGCAATATCTCTGTGCCAAGAAGAGCCATGGCCCTTGCGGCCTCAGGGAACCACTGATCCCAACAGATTCCCACACCAATGGTTCCATACTTCGTTTTCCACGTTTTAAATCCTGTATCTCCCGGTGTAAAATAGAATTTTTCAGCATAAGGCAGCCCATCCGGAATATGACTCTTTCTATAGATACCTAGAACCGTTCCGTCGGCATCTATAATTGCTATCGAATTAAAGGCCGTATTTCCTGACCTTTCAAAAAAACTGATGGGTAAAACCACATGAAGTTTCTCTGCGACCCGCTTAAAATGCCGGATGGCCGGATTTTCTTCCACGGTTGTTGCCAGTTTCATATATTCAAACTTTTGGAGCTGACAAAAATAGGGGGTCTCAAACAGTTCCTGAAGCAAAATAATATTAGCCCCGCAGCCTGCAGCTTTTCCTCCCAGCCAATCCGCCCTGTCCAAAGTTTCCTGTCTATTCCAGGTACACGCCATCTGTGTCGCTGCCACCTTCACTTTCCGCACGGTCTTTCCTCCTTACTGTCTATTTGCACATTTCAAATATTTTAACAATGTCCTCTTTCTGCAATGGATAATAGGCCCGGCCGGCCACGCCGCTTGTCCGTACAGCCTCCTCAGCCATCTCTTCAAATTTCTCCGAGCCGATGCCAACCTCTGAAAGTTTTACCGGGAGCCCCATGGATTTGAAAAATTCTTCCGTCTTAACAATCCCTGCATTAGCTGCCTCATATTTATCATCTCCGGTAATTCCCCACACATTTTCAGCATACATGGCAAATCGATTCACCGTCTTGTCGCAGAGAACATAACGCATCCACGCCGGTGTCAAAATGGCAAGCCCCACGCCATGGGTAATATCATAATAGGCGCTCAGTTCATGCTCAATCGGATGAACGGACCAGGCGCCGCCTTTTCCCACGGTGAGAAGATGATTGAGACCAATGGTACTCGCCCACATCAGATTCGACCTTGCCTCATAGTTTTCCGGTTCTTCTAAAGCCATTCTTCCATAATGAAAGCAAGTCTTTAATACGCTCTCACTTAATCTATCTGTAATATAGGCTCCGTCATTTGGCTGAAAATATTGTTCAAATACATGAGAAATAATATCGACGGTTCCCGCCGCTGTCTGCTTCTCCGGCAGTGTAAAAAGATAGGTCGGGTCGCAAACAGAAATAGACGGATACAGCAATGGTGTGTTTATTTCAAGTTTTTCTTTAGTTTCCTCGTTGCTGATGACTGCCCCCGAATTCATCTCCGAACCGGTGGCGCTGATGGTAAGCACGACAGCAATCGGAAGGGCTTTTGTCACCTTACTCCGATCGAGAACCAGATCCCACGGATCCCCGTCGTACCAGGCCGAACATGCAATATGTTTTGAAGCATCAATACAGCTTCCGCCACCCACGGCCAGAATAACGTCGATTTTTTCTTTTTTACAAATCTCAGTCCCTTTTCTTACGGAAGATAACTTAGGATTCGGCTCAATTCCCGGAAGTTCAAAGATTTCGAAATCCTTAAGCAGCTCCATAATCCGGTCGTATAAACCGGTTTTCTTTATGCTGCCGCCGCCATAAACAAGGAGTATTTTTTTCCCATATTTCATCAATTCCGTCGGAAGACATTCAACCTGTCCTTTGCCGAACCGGATATCTGTCGGCACACAAAAATTAAAATTATTCATTCAATTCCTCCACCTTTAAATCTTTGCTTTAAATCGGTCATAACGCAGTTCTGTCAAATCCACATCAGTCTGTCCTGTCACGATCAGCTTTGCC
>CATYEA010000266.1 GCA_958405355.1 uncultured Lachnospiraceae bacterium | reverse complement strand
GTTCCTTTGCATCGCATAAATCTTCATTTAAGTATTCGGAAATATGATAAAATGTATCAAGGCCGCCGAAATCCGCCACTTCAAATGGTCCGTAAGCCGCATATCGGAATCCAAGTCCATATTTCATTACCGCATCCACATCTTCCGCCGATGCAATTCCTTTTTCCACAATATCCATACATTCTCTCAAAACAGCAAACTGAATCCGGTTGGCAATAAAGCCCGGAACGTCCTGCCGGCAGATAACCGGCTTCTTTCCGATGGCCTTTGCCAATGCATAAACTACATCCACATATTTCTGTTCCGTTTTTTCATTACAGATAATTTCTATTAAAGGAATCAGATTGGATGGATTAAACCAATGCATTCCGAGAAACCTTTCTTTTCCCTGGACCCGCTCACAAATCCGGTTCATGGACAATCCCGACGTATTCGTTGCCAGAATGGCATCCGGCCTGACGATTTGAGATAACCGCTCAAAAAACGTCTGTTTCACTGCCAGGTTTTCCACAATAGATTCAATAATGATATCACATTTCCCCAAATCTTCCAACCGGGTCGTATATCCGAGTGCTGCATCCTCTTCCAAATGAATTGCCTTTTTGGCCCGCCCCAGGGATTCATCTGTTCTTCCATAAATCAGAGTCTCATAACCTTGTTCCGCAAAAATCTGAGCCATTGAAGCTCCCATCAGACCTGTCCCACAAATTCCAATAATATATTTCATTTAATCCCGACCTTTCACATTCAGTAACACAATAGACAGGAAAATTGCCATAACGCCTATCATTCCCATCCATGTAAAATCCTCGTTTAAAATAAAAATACTGACCAGTGTGGCAACCATCGGCTCTACAAAGGCCATCACAGATGCTTTTCCCGGTTCCGTACTTTGAAGCCCCATGGTATAAAAAATATACGGCAATAATGTCGAAATAATTCCAATACCTATAATATTCCCCAACACCGCCGGCTCTGCCGTCAAAGCCGCTATTTCACCCATATTTATAAAGGGTAAAAGGCTGACTGCAGCAATGAGAAATGTGTAAGCCGTCACTGTCACCGTACTGTATTTTTTAAGTGCAATATGTCCAAAAATCGAATAGAGCGCATAACAAAATCCCGAAGCGATTCCCGTAAAAACTCCAAAAACAGGTACAGAGCTTCCAATGCCATTAAAAATTCCCGTCGTACAGGCACAGCCAAACAAAGCCAGCACAAGAGCTGCGCCCTTTGCCCGTGTAACCCTTTCATGAAACAGCAGCGCCGATATGACCATGACAAAACATGGAGCCGTATAGAGCAAAATAGCTGCCACAGACAAGGTTGTCTGTTCAATCGTCATAAAATAAGCAATATTAAAGAAGACCACACTGAACGTTCCTGTCCCGATGAACATCCACAAATCTTTCCAGTCTATTTTCAATGTCTCCCGGCGGAAAAGTAAAAGATATGCCCACATGACAATTGCTGCCACAATATTCCTTAAAAAAGCCAACTGTACGGGGCTATATCCAACGCCCGATAAATGGGATGAAAAAAATCCGATAAATCCCCAGCAGACACCAGCCGTCAAGACAAAAGCCGTCCCCAGCCAAGTATTTTTTTCCTTCACATCATGTCCCCCTGTACTGCTCCAGTATTTCATCTAAAAATTGCCGATACTCTGCCGCCACACTTTCCGGCGACAAGATTTTTACCCCGGCACCAAGTCCCGAAAGCCAGCCGAAAAAAGGATGGCTTACAACCACCCGGACCCGGATATCAAAATGCTCCGCATCCATCGGACGTATCGTGATATCCTTCCCAAACCGGTCAACGACCACGCCGACAAACCGATTCTCAAACCGAATCTTCACATCCTGCTCTTCTCCGCCAAACATACCGAAAATCTTTTTTGAAAACACGGCTGTATCAAAATTGTCAAAATGCTCCCGTCCAAGCCTCGGTTCTTTTGTCATTTCAATATTCAGCATTTTATCCACCCGATAATGTTTGACGATATCTGCTTCCTCATCAAATCCAAGCAGATAATAATTCTCATCGTCCCAGGTCAGTACCCATGGACTGATACAATAAAATGCCCCGTTCTTTCTCAGACGCATTTCCTTCGGCACCGCCCACTCAAAGTATTGGAAACGGATCTTTACATTTTCAGAAATCGCAGTGTGTATTTTATCCACATTATAATAAATGCTTTCGTTCATCGTTTTAATACGATTTGCCATATAGACCTGACGCTGGAGCTGTCTCGCCTCATAATGACTGGCCAGCCCCTCCAGTTTTTGAATCAGCTCATCGGATTTCTTCACCGTAATAAATTTTGATGCCTGGACCGTATCCACCAATAATTTCAACTCCGCCAGCTCAAAATCCCGTTTTCCCAGATAATAGCCGGCCGGAGCATCCTTTCGAAGAATGATATCCATACCAAAAGTCCTCAAAGTCTCTATATCCGCATAAATACTTTTTCGCTCTGCCTGGATACCATATCGCCCCAACTCTGTAATCAAATCCACCACCGTCAGCGGATGCTTTTCATCACTGCGCTCCAGAAAGGCCCGCATCACATATAAAATTTTTATTTTCTGGTTCTGTAGCTTTGCCATACCTAACCCCTTCATTCCAGACAATTATATCAATGTCCCATAAAAAGGACAATGCCTTAAAGGAATATTACGTTCCCTTAAGGCATATTTATTACGCTATCACACTGCCAAGTATCTTTTCTGCTTCTTCTGCCCGAGCCTCAAACAATGCATAGAAATCACCGTTCGGAGGAAAGGCTTCCATATAAAATTTCTGCAGAATAAACAAACTTACCTGCCTACGCAGACCATCGTCATTTTTTACATCCAGCCGCTCCTGAATTTTTTTAAGGAAAAAATGCCAGCGGCTGATAAAGGCTTCCTGCCGTTTAAGTTCCGGTTCTTCCAGCCATT
>CATYEA010000265.1 GCA_958405355.1 uncultured Lachnospiraceae bacterium | reverse complement strand
GTACGGAATGTCTACGGTAAAGATTCGATTGATCAACTTTCGGAAGAACAGAAAAATGTCACAGTTGAAGAACTGTTTGATTATATGTGCCATGGCGATGAGTCAACATCCATGTTTGGCATTGATGATTCTTATTCCACAGAAGAAGCTTTAAAAATCGCTGCCATTCGATACGAGCTTTATATGAAGCGATACGAGCAATATTTATCGGTTACAGTGACCTCGGATGTGAGTGATACTCTTGTGGCAAAGATTAAAGAAAATACGGCTGAGCTTCCGGGTGTCACGATTGAGCAGGATTATGTGCGTCAGTATGAAAACAGTAAATATTTTTCGAATATAACCGGTTATTGCGGAGAAATTTCAGAAGATGAACTGGAAGCATATCGATTGGCCGGAAATGACAGCTATGCATCCGGTGATATCGTTGGAAAGACAGGACTTGAAAAATCCTTTGAGGATGAGCTTCACGGAGAAAAGGGTTCTCAGACCGTTTATGTAGACAGTCTTGGAAGCATTCTGGAGGTTGCTGAGCGGGTTGAATCTTCTCCGGGAAACAATTTATATCTGACCATTGACAAGGATTATCAGATTCAGGCATATAATTTATTGGAAGAGGAGATTGCGGGAATCCTTCTGCAGAAGCTTTCGAGCAGCGGTGAGGGACGGATTGATATCAGTGAAGTCTATGCGGCTCTGATTAAAAATGGTATTATTAATTTAGACCATATGAAAGACAAAGGCGCTTCCGATCTTGAAAAATCAATTTATTCCATCTATGAATCTCAGGAAAGTGGTCGTTTTGATGTCATCCGTCATCTTTTAGATGGAACAAATATGAACTCATATAATGCATGTTCCGAAGAAGAACGGGAATATATTGAGCTCATTGAAAATATAATTACTAATAATGGTATTTTGGACACCTCAAAATTATCATCCGATGATGAGACCAGCCAGCTTTGGACAACAGGAAATACGAGCCTTTATGAATACCTTCATTATGCTATTGGCAAAGGCGCTGTTTCCGTATCCGCATTGGATATTTCAGATACTTTTTTAGATTCCAATGAAATCTATGCGGCGTTGACAGAATTTATACTTCTTGAATTGGAAGATAACAGCAGCTTTTCAAAAATTGTTTATTGTGCCATGTTGAGCCAGGGAATGATTGATGGCCGGCAGGTATGTGAATTACTTTATGAGCAGGGCATTTTTGAAAAGGATGCGGATTATGATAATCTGGTCAATAATGTGACGGACCCATATACTTTTATTTTCAACAAGATCAAAAATCTGGAAATCACTCCGGATATGCTGGCTTTGGATCCATGTTCCGGTTCACTTGTGGCAACGGACCCGAAGACCGGTGAGGTTCTGGCACTTGTATCTTACCCGAGTTATGACGCTAACCGCATTGGTGACAGTACCTATTTTGTCTCCCTTTTGGAGAATGAATCTCTGCCTTTATACAATCGGGCAACTATGCAGAAAACAGCGCCGGGTTCTACCTTTAAGATGATTACGGCTGCTGCCGGTTTGGAAGAAGGCGTCATCGATACAGACAGTTATATTACAGATATGATCGTTTTCGACAAAGTTCAGCCGTCGGCTAGCTGCTGGTCTACCCAGGTGAGTCATGGTTCGATTGAAGTTACGGATGCGATCAAGGAATCCTGTAACTATTTCTTTTACGAAGTCGGATTCCGGCTGGGACTGGATTCCAACGGCTATTATAATTCGGAATATGGTATCCAGCGTCTCAGAAAATATATGGCTTTATTTGGCCTGGACCGCACTTCCGGTATCGAATTGGAAGAATCTGAACCTACCATGTCTGATATGGACCCGGTACTTTCGGCCATTGGACAGGCCAGGAACAGTTATACCCCGTCTCAACTGGCACGTTATATTACGACAGTGGCCAGCAGAGGAAATTTATATAATTTATCTATTTTGGATAAGCTGACTGATTCTAATGATCAGTTACTTGAAGATTACGCTCCGCAGATTATTGACCATGTTGATTTTAAAGAATCCACGTGGGATTCGATATTCTACGGTATGTATAAAGTTATTGGGAACTCATCCTTCCTTTCTGTATTCTCAGATTTGGATGTGGAAGTTGCCGGTAAATCAGGTACCGCCCAGGAAAATGCCCTTAGACCGGATCATGGCCTTTTTGTATCCTTTGCGCCATATGATGATCCGGAGATTACGGTCACGGTGGTTCTGCCTTACGGTTATGGCTCTTACAATTCAGGAAGTGTGGCAAAGAATATGCTTGCTTATGTCTTCCATCAGACAGAAGCAACCGACGGCAAACGACAGGCGGCCAATGTGGATGGAAGTACCGTTTCAGACTAACCGCAAAATACCAATGATAACCTATAAGAATATGCCTGAAAGGGTATAAAAGGAATTCATTGGAGGGAATCGATATGAGCGAAGTCATCGTTGTTACGTCCGGAAAAGGCGGTGTCGGGAAAACCACATCGACAGCAAACATAGGAATGGGGCTTGCCCAGATGGACAAGCGGGTTGTCATGATTGACACGGATATTGGACTACGGAATCTGGATGTCATTCTTGGACTGGAAAACAGGATCATTTATAATCTTGTGGATGTCATTGAAGGCACTTGCCGTTTAAAACAGGCGCTGATTCGGGATAAACGATATCCGGGATTGTTTCTGCTGCCATCGGCCCAGACGCGGGATAAGAGCAGTGTCTCCCCGGAACAGATGAAAAAACTGGTGGAACAGATGAGAGAAGATTTTGATTATATCATCCTGGACTGTCCGGCGGGTATCGAACAGGGCTTTCAGAATGCCGTTGCCGGCGCAGACAGGGCGCTTATTGTGACTACGCCGGAGGTGGCGGCTATCCGTGACGCGGACCGCATTATCGGACTTCTGGAGTCACAGCAGATTGGTCGTATGGATTTAATCGTCAATCGTCT
>CATYEA010000264.1 GCA_958405355.1 uncultured Lachnospiraceae bacterium | reverse complement strand
GATTGCCCTGTTCTTGCTGTCGGGAACAGTCGTTAAATTGGTTAAAGAATATTTTGCCACAGAAGGAAAAGAATAAACGTATAAATATGTAAAAGGCGGTGAAATTCTGGAAGATATTCCGGTTTTTCACCGCTTTTATGAATTGTTTTGAATTACTTTATTTGTATATAAAAATTTGAAAAATAGTTGTTTCGTGTCAACAATTGTGTTAAAATATTAATGAGGTGGCAAATATGAAAAAGGAGGATGGATATGAGCGTTGAATTGTTAGACAAAACCAGAAAGATTAATAAGCTTCTTCATAATAATAATTCTAATATGGTTGTTTTCAATGATATATGTGAAGTTTTAAGCGACATATTGGAATCAAATATCCTTGTTATCAGTAAAAAGGGTAAGATTTTGGGAATTAAGAATCGAACGGGGCAACCGTGTATTCATCAGTTAATCAGTGACAGTGTCGGCGGTCATATCGATCCAATGTTGAATGAACGTCTGCTCAGCGTACTTTCGACGAAAGAAAATGTTAATTTGTTAACACTTGGATTTTCATGTGATAACGTTTCGACTTATGAAGCAATCATTACACCGATTGATATTGCCGGCGAACGGTTGGGAACATTGTTTATTTACAGGAATGATAATTCCTATCAGATTGACGATATTATTTTAAGTGAGTACGGAACGACGGTTGTGGGACTTGAGATGCTGCGTTCCGTCAATGAGGAAAGCGCGGAAGAGTCAAGAAAACTTCAGGTTGTAAAATCGGCCATCAGCACACTGTCATTTTCTGAACTTGAAGCGATCACTCATATTTTTGAAGAATTGGATGGAAATGAGGGTATTCTTGTAGCCAGCAAGATTGCCGACCGTGTGGGCATTACCCGTTCGGTCATTGTCAATGCGCTGCGTAAGTTTGAGAGCGCCGGTGTCATCGAATCCCGTTCTTCCGGTATGAAAGGAACCTATATTAAGGTTATTAACGACGCTGTATTTGATGAATTGAAGAAAATCAAAAATTAAAGTAAAAAAGACATAAAATATAGGTATAAAAGGCTTGCTTAATGCGAGCCTTTTGTGTTATAATCCTATTTTGTAAAAATATGACACGTGGGTCGATTTTCAGGCAGGTGCCGACAGGTCGCCTGAAAAGATGAAGTCCACGGATGTAAAACCAATGGAGGTATGATTATGAGCGTTATTTCTATGAAGCAGCTGCTGGAAGCCGGCGTACATTTCGGACACCAGACAAGAAGATGGAACCCTAAGATGGCTGAGTACATCTACACAGAGAGAAATGGTATCTATATCATCGACTTACAGAAATCTGTAGGTATGGTAGATGATGCTTACAATGCAATCAAAGATATCGTTGCAGACGGCGGAACGATTCTTTTTGTCGGAACAAAGAAACAGGCTCAGGACGCTATCCGCACAGAAGCAGAACGCTGCGGTATGTTCTATGTAAATCAGAGATGGCTTGGCGGTATGCTGACAAACTTCAAAACAATTCAGAGCCGTATTTCAAGACTGAAACAGATTGAAGCTATGGCTGAAGATGGTACATTCGAAGTATTACCTAAGAAGGAAGTTATCGCACTGAAGAAAGAATGGGAAAAACTTGAGAAAAACCTTGGTGGTATCAAGAACATGAAGAGAATCCCGGATGCAATCTTCGTTGTAGATCCTAAGAAGGAAAGAATCTGTGTACAGGAAGCTCATGTATTAGGTATTCCGTTAATCGGTATCGCAGATACAAACTGTGATCCGGAAGAACTGGATTATGTAATCCCAGGTAACGATGATGCAATCCGTGCGGTTAAATTAATCGTTTCCAAGATGGCAGATGCAGTTATCGAAGCAAACCAGGGTGTTCAGATGGCTGATGCTGAAGAAGCAGCAGAGGAAGTTGCTGAATAATCAGGGCTTACGACTTAAAGTGCTGTCTCAAAATTAGTTTTTAATCTTGAGACAGCTTTTTTAAGCAGACGAAACACGGAGTCGTGCGGAGACCGGAACCGTAAAAGAACGAAAAGAATTAAGAAATTATAATAATAAAGAAAAATTTATGGAGGAATGAATCATGGCAATTACAGCAGCAATGGTAAAGGAATTAAGAGAACTCACCGGAGCAGGTATGATGGATTGTAAGAAAGCTCTGAACGAAACTAACGGAGATAAAGAGAAAGCCGTTGAATTCTTAAGAGAAAAAGGTCTTGCAGCTATCGCTAAAAAGGCAAACAGAATTGCAGCAGAAGGTCTTGTAGCAACAATCCTTTCTGATGATCATAAAACTGGCGCAATCGTTGAAGTTAACAGTGAAACAGACTTCGTTGCAAAGAACGCAGAATTCCAGGCATATGTAGAAAGAGTAGCAGCTCAGGCATTGGCTACAAGCGCTAAAACAGTTGAAGAATTCATGGCTGAACCATGGATTGATGATGCAGGCTTAACTGTAGAGCAGGCATTATCCCAGAAGATCGCTATCATCGGTGAAAAATTAAGCATCCGTCGTTTTGAAAAAGTTGTCAGCACAGACGGTGTTGTTACAACATATATCCATGCCGGCGGAAAAATCGGTGTTCTTGTTGAATTGACAACAGATTCCGCTGACGAAGCAGTTCTTGAATGTGGTAAAAACGTTGCTATGCAGGTAGCAGCTTTGAAACCTCAGTACACAGACCGTTCTGAAGTTGATGCAAACTACATTGCACACGAAAAAGAAATCCTTCTTGCTCAGATCATGAATGATCCAAAAGAGTCCAAGAAACCTGAAAAAGTTATCGATGGTATCATCACAGGCCGTATTAACAAAGAGCTTAAAGAAATCTGCCTTGTTGACCAGGTATATGTAAAAGCTGAAGACGGAAAACAGTCCGTAGGCAAATATGTTGAATCCGTAGCAAAAGCTGCAGGTGCAAACGTTGCTATCAAAGGCTTTGTTCGTTTTGAAACAGGCGAAGGTATGGAAAAGA
>CATYEA010000263.1 GCA_958405355.1 uncultured Lachnospiraceae bacterium | reverse complement strand
TATTTCTCATGCCGAACACCTCCCCGGACAGAATCGCCGACAATGCGGCCATCCTCAATATGAATGACACGATCACAGAGCTGGGCCAGCGCCTCATTATGGGTAATCATAACAATCGTCTGGTGAAAACGCTCTCCGGTCAGTTTTAAAAGTCCCAACACCTCCTGAGTGGTCTTGCTGTCCAAGTTCCCCGTCGGCTCATCGGCCAGGATAATCGCCGGTTTGGATGCCAAAGCCCTGGCTATGGCCACCCGCTGCTGCTGGCCGCCGGAAAGCTGGTTCGGAAGACTGTTCATTTTATCCTGAATACCGAGCATTTCAACGATTTCATTAATATATCTCTGGTCTGCACGCCGTCCATCCAGCTCTACGGGCAAGGTAATATTTTCCCGGACACTTAAAATCGGCACCAGATTATAACTCTGAAAAATAAATCCGATACGCCGTCTCCTGAAAATAGTCAATTCATTTTCATTTAATTTAAAAATCTCCTTACCAGCCACTGTCACTGTTCCCGACGTAGCATAATCCAAGCCGCCCAGCATATGAAGCAGCGTAGATTTTCCCGAACCAGAAGTTCCGACAACCGCTGCAAACTCTCCTTCCTCTACACTCAGATTTATACCGTCCAATGCCTTCACCAATCCGGCGCCTTTCCCATAATATTTTTTTAAATCTTTTGTCTCCAATATTTTCATGAGCGATGCCCCCCTTATTTGATTTGTCTTTATTCTAGCATCCCTATCTTACAGTCCATTGACAAAAAAGAAGGTAAGTTCTTACAATTTTGTAAGAACCTACCCATGATTTAACAAAAATACCGAAAAACAGCTTCCTTCACCCAGCCTTGAAGACACGGTTACATATCCCTTTTCACTCTGGAGAATCAGTTGGGACAAATAAAGCCCCAAACCGCTGCCATCGTTGGATTCTGCCTGTTCACCTCGATAAAAACGCTGAAATATTTTCGGATATTCCTCTTCCGAAATCCCCATTCCCTCATCGGCAATAGTAATACACGTATAAATGTCTAACGGCCGAATTCCAATTCGTATATGACTGTGTTCCGGAGAATATTTTACAGCATTTTCCAAAATATTAGTAATGGCCTCTCCTGTCCACTTTGGATTATGCCACAGGGTTCTGTCTTGAAATTCTTCCATAAAAATCTCAATATTCTTTTTAGATGCCTGGGCGTAGACAGTACCAATGGCCGAAGCCAGTGTTGGCTTGATCATCGCATTTTCCGCCCTAAAATCAATAATTCCATTCTCCAATCGGGAAGCTTTGATGAGGTTTGCCATCAACCACTGCATCTTTTCCGCCTGTCCCCTTGTACGCTCCAGAAAATTTTTTCTGTTCTCCGCATCCAGTCCATCATCCATCAAAATTTCCGTATTCATAACGATATTTGCCAATGGCGTCTTTAATTGATGGGACAGATCAGAAATCAGCTCCATAACCTGGTTCTTCTCCGAAACTGCCATACGCTCCTTCTCCGACGCATCGCTTAATATCTGACGAAGCTGGCTGATAATTCTGGATTCCCAGGTTTCCTGGATATCCTGTACATCCTCCGCACTTAACTGCCAGAGACTGTAATTTTCAAGCAGAGCATCCATCTTCTTTAGCTGTCTGAAATAATAGCATGCCCAAGTAATCAGTGCCGCCAGACACAGCAAAATTCCAACAGCCAGACATATATCCCATACCATGAATCGTACGTATATGATTTTCCTTAATCTTTTTACGAAGCCGACTAATATTGACCGGAAGAGTATTTTCTTCGACAAAGTTACCTCCATCATCCCAGATCCGCTCTAAAATCTGTTCCTTTAAGAGCACCCGATTTTTATTTTCCATAAAATATTGAAGCAGGCGAAATTCCGTTAAACTCAAATCCAATACCTCATCTTCCCTGTAAACCTTCAATCCATCCGGATACAGTCTTATAGAACCTGAAATCAATACAGCCTCTCCGGACTCCCGGTCACTCTTCACCTTCCTGCTGCCTTTCCTCTGCAGAAGATTTTCCAGACGTGCTTTCAGAACTGCAACAGAAAAGGGGTTTGTCATATAGTCATCGGCGCCGCTTTTTAATCCCATAATCTCATCGACTTCCATATCTCTGGCCGTCAGCATCAGTACAGGGGCCTCTGAAATCTCCCGAATTTTCCGGCATACATCAATGCCGTCCCCATCGGGCAGATTTAAATCTAAAATTACTCCGTCCGGATTTTCCCTTTCGAACAGTCCAAGGCCATCTCCGGCCGAAGCTGCAGCCGCCACCTCGTAACCTTCCTGAGAAAGAGCAAAAGACAATCCCCGATTCAATCCCTCGTCATCTTCGATAATTAAAATCTTCATCGCTGCTTTACCCAATACCTTTCTGCTCCAAAGAATCAAACGGTGAAATCACATGTATTGCATGGACTCCACCGTTTTATCTTTTGTTTTCTATAAATTTATTTCTCTGCCAGCTGGCAAATGATATCCACACAGGTATCGACGCCCAACGTGGACGAACTCAAACAGAGATCATAAAAATCAGCTACACCAAACTCTGTGTTGGTATAATAAGAACAATATTTTCTTCGTGTCTTGTCCACGGCCCGCATCCGCTCAATAATCTTTGCTTCCGATGAATCCGGCATTTTCTCTTTGAGATGCATAATTCGGAAATAAGGTTCCGCATGGACAAAGATATGGAGAGCATTATCAAATTCTCTCAGAATGGAATTGGCATTTCTTCCGACAATGACGCAATTGCCTTTTTCACCGATCTCCCGGATTACCCTTTTTTGTGCCGCAAACAGCTTTTCATTTAAAGGTTTATTATAAAAGTCAAATAAGCTCTGGGCAAAGCCAAAATTAATCGGCACTTTTTCATCCCATTTCTGTAAGCTGTCCATATCCACATTGGAATATTTGGCAGCCTGCAGAATGATCTCTTTATTGTAAAACTCATAACCCAACTTTTCTGCAACTTTC
>CATYEA010000262.1 GCA_958405355.1 uncultured Lachnospiraceae bacterium | reverse complement strand
CCTTTGCTGCATTTATCATATCGATAACATTCTTGAAATATTTGGATATAAATCTCAAAAAAAGGCTGTTTTTAACTTAACAACTCAAGAGAAAAATATTATCGAAGAATACAGGAAACATCCGGATATGCAAAAAGCCGTTCAAAGACTGTTAGAAATTGAAAAAGAAGCTTAAATACAAAGCTGCCCGAAAAGTTGATACATCTTTTCGAGCAGCTTTTTTTATACATCAATTAAACTCCATTTTTGTTTTGAAATTCTCTTCTATGTAAAGTATACTTATTAAAGTATATAATTTGCTCCGCACATCCTGCTGCGGTGCCATCCCCGGAGGTACCTTTTATGCAATCCACATACATCATGAAACCTATTGCCCATATTCACTGTGATTTTCCTGACAAATTCGGCATTCCCCGTCAAAGCGGGCTGGTAGATTCTCTGAAAGCTAAAATCATCTTTGAACCGGAATATCGCAATCCGGATGCCTTTCGCGGGCTGGTAGATTATTCCCATATATGGCTTATCTGGGGATTTTCGGAAAGTATCCGAAATCACTGGTCGCCTACGGTACGCCCGCCCCGTCTCGGCGGTAATACCCGCATGGGTGTTTTTGCCACCCGTTCACCTTTCCGTCCAAATCCTATCGGCCTTTCTCCGGTCCGCCTGGATAAAGTCGAAATCCATTCCGAACACGGCCCGGTACTTCACATTTCCGGTGCAGATTTAATGGACGGCACACCAATCTTTGATATCAAGCCCTATCTCCCTTACGTGGACAGCCACCCGGAAGCTTCTGAAGGTTTTGCTGGTCCGCTTAAAAACTACGCCCTCGATATCGAATGTCCAACGGAACTTCTGAATCAGATTCCTGAAGCCAAGCGCGAAGCTCTTCTTGCTCTTCTGGCTCAGGATCCCAGACCATCCTACCAGGATAACCCGGAAAGAATTTATGGACTTCGTTTTGCAGGAATGGAAATCAAATTCCGGGTTGAGGATGAGACAGTGCATGTGGTTTCGATACAGCAAAATATATAGGGAATCAAGTTACACGGGCAGGCTCTCTCTCACGCACAACGTCCCCCACCCAATCAGCGGATTGGGATATTCGGTAATTCCAGGCAACGGCTGGGCTCCATAGCGCAGATAAGCTTTGACTTTTTCTCCATATAAAAAAGGATCGTTGCCATCCACAATACCGAACTGCATAAGCAAGGCACTGCTTCCTGTCACAAAGGGAGCAGCAAAAGATGTACCGTCCACGTTGACATACTGGTTATCGGGAGCAGCTGTCCGGATTCCGACGCCGGGTGCTGCTAAATCTGGCTTTCCGATACCGTTAATATTATTTCCACGCCCGGAAAAGTCCGCATAGGTATTTCTTATGCTGTCGTAAGCTCCTACTGAAACAGCCCTCAGTGCTGTTGAAGGAATGGTCAAAGTGTGCTCGGGTGACGGGTAAAGGAATCGTGTCCCACTATTTAATACGGTATGAGTAGGCATCCAGAAATTGACCCGTCCGTCGGCAATGCGCTCTGGTACCAAACGAAAACGCCATTGGCCGCTGTCCAGATAAGTCTGTCTGGGAATAAAGTCAACAAAAATTTCCTGATACAAACTGAAAGGACTCGGCTCCCCATAATAAATTAGTATTTCAGTCTGACCCAGGGTAAATCGCTGAGGTCCCAGGACCGACTGAAAATATCCGACTCGTTGCCCCTCCGGACTGATTAATTCCAATAAAATATCGTCCACATAAGATTTCCAGATTTGAATATTTAAAGAAGTTTCATAGTTCTGAATAAGAAAAGGCACTTCCGTATCCCTTCCCATTTGAAGAATTTCTTCTGTATGCCCCGCCGCATTTCCTTCATTCCCCGTACCTATGACCAGAACACTTTTCCAATAATTGGACATGTCATCCAGATAAGTCTCCACCAGACTGTTTCCCGCATGTGAACCATAGGTATTGCCAAAACTTAAGTTTATGGCTACTGGCCGGCCAATTTCCACCGCCTTCTCAATCACATAGTTAATGGCCTGCATAAGCTCTGTCGTTCTCGGAAAAGATTCCGTCCTGGGCTGACCCAATCGAACGACAATGAGCTCACTGTCATAAGCTACTCCCGAATTGCCTGCGGCGATCGCGGCCACTGCCGTTCCATGTCCCGTCGTATCCACAGTGACAGCCGCACCGCCTTCAGCCAATGACTGATTTAGATCCTCCTGTGTGAATTCTCTTCCAATCCTGTACCCTTCCGGCGGCGGTCCGGCCGCCATTTGATCCCATAAATATAAAATTCTCGATGTTCCGTCCGGATTTAGAAATTCCTGATGTCTGTAATCAATACCTGAATCAATAACGGCAACCAGAACACCTCGGCCTGTCAGTCCCAACGGCGGTACCTGCACCAATGAAATACAGGAGGCCCGCTTCCCCTGGGTCACCTGGAAGTACAACCGTTTTGGTTTTTCAATATATTCGACTTCCGGCCAGTCTGATACGGCTTCTACCAGATTTTCCGGCACAGTTATAATCGCGTACTCATTATACAACTCGACAATTTGAATAATCTCGCTGGCATATTTCTCTAAACTGCCTGTATACTTTACAATCAAGTCCCAGGTTTTTGCTTCCTCTGAATACCCCACACTCAAAATATCTGACTTTTCCCTTTCTTCCGGTGTCGCAGAAAGGGCCAGATTTAAAAGATTTTCTATTTTCTGATCTTCCATGAAAATAGTCATCCTTTCCAGGCACAAATAATCTTGAAACCTGCATTTTTTAACATATCTATTCCGGTTTTTTCATTTCCATGTGCTTTTTCTTTACAAGACCAGAAAAAAGCTCTATGATATTTATATCGGAAAATTCAGGAAAAGGAGCAAACACTTTATGAAACGTATATTAGCTATCATTGGCATTATTCTTCTGGCCGGACTTTATTTGTCGACACTGATCTTTGCTTTAATGGATTCCCCTCTGGCCTTTAC
>CATYEA010000261.1 GCA_958405355.1 uncultured Lachnospiraceae bacterium | reverse complement strand
ATTGGGAAACCGAAGAAACCACCAGATTTGCACCGGCTTCTGTCAATTCCCTCTCACCGCCGTATCCAAATAATACACCAATGGAAGAAATACGGTTTTTCTTCGCACCGATAACATCATGTTCCCGGTCACCGATCATTACCACATCTGCCGCTGTATATTCCTGTTTTTGATTTTCCTTTAAAAGCTGAATGGCCCAGGCAATCACTTCTCCCTTATCGGTCCGCTCTCCATTCATCATGCTTCCCGATATAAAATCAAAATACTTATCAAGCCCAAAGTGCTCTAATATCTGTCCCGCATATATTTCAGGCTTTGAGGTGGCAAGTCCGACAATCTTTCCTTGGGTTTTCAATTTCTTCAAAAGTTCTTCGATACCATCATAAACCTGATTTTCAAAAATTCCCCTGTCACCAAAATACTCTCTGTACAAATCTACAGCATGTTCCGCTTGCTCTTTTTCAAACCCATAAAATTTCTCAAAGGACTGCATTAAAGGCGGCCCGATAAATTTATACAGCACCTTTCTATCCGTTACTTCAATTCCAAATTTTTCAAGGGCATACATCACCGAATTTGTGATGCCAATTCCCGGATCTGTCAAGGTTCCATCCAAATCAAAGAAAATCACTTTCTTTTTATTCCATTCGATCAACGACATAAAAAATATCACCTTTCCAAATAATACCTACAATATACCCTAGTATACCATATATATCGTAAAATATCATCGAAAAGGTGATTTTGTTTATAAATTGTTCATTTTATGTTGTGTTGCCGGGTGACTCAAATAGAAAAATTATTATCCTGCGCCCGTTGAATTAAGTCCTCCAAAGTCACGCTGTCCACATAATTATTAATGACATCCGCCAATCCCTGCCAAAAGCCAAGGGTCAAACATTCAGAAGCTCTCGGACATTGATTAATCTCATCTTCCAGACAGGCAATCGGCGTCAAACTTCCTTCCGCTGTCCGCAATATATCCCCAACAGTATAAGCTGAAGGCGCTTTAGCCAAGCGATAACCGCCTCCGGCTCCCCGAACACTCCGGACATACCCGGCCTTACTCAGAAGATTCATGACCTGTTCCAAATATTTAATAGTAATTCCCTGACGGTGGGAAATGTCTTTTAATGGAATCAGAGTCCCTTCATCGTGCATCGCTAAATCTAACATCGTACGCAGTGCATAACGTCCCTTGGTTGAAATTTTCATTAAATACCCCTCTCATTACCATTATTTTACAACATATTTTACTATATTTTTATTTTTATCGCAACACCCTGAATTCCTAACATTCCTCATATTTTAAAACTTTATACATTAAATCAAAGGCTGGTCTGAACCAGGCGCTGAAATCCGCCGGACACTCATCCATCCATTCCATAAGTTCTTCGACGGCCACCCACCTCAGCTCACCAACTTCCTCCGGATTTGCATGAAGCTGTGCCAATTGTTCATCATTTGGATAATATAAAAAGACATGATCGATCTCATGTTCCGCCAGCCCGTCATATTGGGCAAAATAATGAAATTTTCCGGCATAATCAATAAATTCATTACCTTTATGCACC
Source organism: uncultured Lachnospiraceae bacterium (assembly GCA_958405355.1). Classification (GTDB taxonomy): domain Bacteria; phylum Bacillota; class Clostridia; order Lachnospirales; family Lachnospiraceae; genus Frisingicoccus. The sequence continues at coordinate 1,420 of CATYEA010000261.1, read as the reverse complement.
GATTGATTCGGATATTCCAGAATTTCCAGAGTCGGCGTTTTGAACCCCAGCTCTTCTTCCAGGCGCCGACTGAGGGCCACCGCCATTGTTTCTCCTTTTCTCGGATGGGAACAACACGCATTACTCCACAGGCCACCGGAATGATACTTGCCTTCCGCCCTTTTTTGGAGAAGCATTTTTTTCTGTTTCCAGTCAAATATAAACACAGAAAAAGCCCGGTGAAGCTTTCCGGCCACATGGGTCTCCATTTTTTTGCCATATCCGATTTCTCTGTCATTTTCATCAACTAAAATCAATAAGTCTTCCATCATCGTTCCTCCCCATTTTATATAAGACGTCACCGCAAGTTTCTGCTTTGATTATTATACTATATACATGATAACTGACCATGACTTGAACCGCAAGACCTTATTTATCCCTGACAGAAATTGAAATATATTTGACTTCCATCTCATGGGTATGATATCCTTAAGTTCAAAGAATACTAAAGAAAAGGAATTTTTCATGAAACACACACTATTTTTTTATAAAGAAACTGGCGCTAACTTTATTGTTGTTCACACAGAACTGCCAAACGGCGATATTCTGTGCCATGCCGCTTCCGAAGGTGAACAGGGACTGGATATAAATATTCGTGAAGGTCATGATGAGAAAATAATACAAAATGAGCTTGAAAAAATTGTAAAAACGATTGATCTCAGTACCTGGGATAAATTTAATGAAGAAGATGAATTCGAACTGACCCATTTCGAAACATGTATGGGCCCTGTGACAAAAGATTACGATTTTGTCATTGAATGGGAAGATTGATCGGTTCCTTTTTTCGGGGTAAAGCATAAACTGGTAATGTAACCAGACAAAATAAACCTTGAAAGGAATTTATATTATGGAAGATAATGTTAATCGTAAACCTTGCCCACCAAAACAGCATAATCATGAAGTATTAGGAAGTGTTCGTATTTCCGGATGCTGTGATAATGCGCATAACCATAGATTTGCAACAGTTTCTGGCGATGCCATTCCATGCGATAACAGCCATGTCCATGAACTTAAATTTACTACTGATTCATGTAATGGTCATGACCACGAATTTTGTGGTACCTCCGGTCCTGCGATTGAAGTAGGCTGCGGTCGCCATGTCCATTTCATCAAAGGAACAACAACCCGTGAGGACGGACACAAACACGAATTTATTGCTGCTACTCTGATTGAAAATCCGGTGTGCGAAGACTAGGCATTTCCGGCCTGTCCATCTGGATATGAACAAAAGAAGGGCGTCCTTACGGACGCCCAAAATATTATTGTTTATTCATTTACCTTTAAAATCACATATCCACTCTTACTTCTGCCACATCGCCTGTAACCCGGGTAAAAATGACATCCAAATATTCCGAATCCCTCTCCACGACATATGGTATAC
>CATYEA010000260.1 GCA_958405355.1 uncultured Lachnospiraceae bacterium | reverse complement strand
TTTACACTGGTATTACCGACAAGCTTTTCAATTTCACTAAATACTGCTTCATCCGCAAAATATCTGCCGCACATAATGTTCTCCCCGGTCGTTTAAAGTTTCTTCTCCAGACACACAAGCTGGACACCTTTAATACCATTAAATACACACGGAACAATTCCGACTTCTTTATAACCCATTTTACTATAAAATTTCCGGGCGCGCATATTTTTCTGATTCGTATCCATCCGCAGGTATCTGCAGCCATGCTCTAACGCAAAATCCTCATAAAATGAAACAAACATTTTACCATATCCCTGATTCTCTCCCTTTGGAGATACGACCAGCGTATGTAATACCATAACTTCCTCTTCTTTTGCGGCATATTCCCAGTCCGCCTCTGCATAAGAAGGTTCCTGAAGCTGATTTAATCTGGCTGCCGCTACAATATTTCCATCATCCTCCAGAACATATAAATCCCCATTTTTTAAAGCTGCTTCGGCTGTCGCCCTTGTTGGATAAATTTCCCGAATCCAGCCAATAGACGCACGGCCAGCCTCTTCCTCTGTATGGATCTCATCATAAATTCGTGCAATTGCCGGAATATCCGCCGATACCGCTTTTCTGATCATATCAATATCTCTCCTTATCTTCATTTCCCCTTTATTTACCGTATCAATTCGGACATCGGGGTGAAATATGCTTTTTATATACATTAATGAAATATATTATTTCCGCACAGGCTGTAATGCTCCATGAAAAGATATACAACAGGTATAACGAAGGAACTGTCCTAAAATATGCAAAAATCGTATAAATCCATATAATCCGAAATACACATGCTCCAAGCAGGACAATGACAGTCGGCACAAAACTTTTTCCAATTGCCCTTGATGCCGCAATGGTACAATCCATAAACGCGGAAAATCCAAAGAATAATCCCATAAAAGTCACCCGGTACATTCCAGCTTCTATGACGGCCGGATCACTGGTAAACAGCCTGAGGAAGGAGGTGCCAAAAAATACCATCGATACACCCAGGATCAGACCGCTGCCAAAAGCATAGGCCAGACTGTACAAATAGCTTTTCCAAATACGCTCTTTCTTTCCCGCACCATAATTCTGTCCCATAAAGCTGCCGCATGCCGTATAAAAAGCCATCATCACACTAAATACAATTGCATCTTCATTCATCGCTGCCGCATTGCCAGCAACAAAGGTAGCACTGAAAGAATTGACACCCGTCTGAATAAACAGATTCGCCATCTGAAAAATTGCATTCTGGAGACCTGCCGGAACACCAATTTGTATGATTGCCCGGGCATTTTTCCCGCTTATATGTAAATCCTTTAAACGCAGCGCGTACATTTCACGGCTCTTCGCCAATGCCCTCACAATAAGAAACGCAGAAATATACTGTGAAATCACACTGGCTGCCGCCACGCCTGCCACGTCCATATGGCACACAATAACAAAAAAGAGATTCAATACCACATTGGAAATACCGGCAAATGAAAGATAATATAAAGGACGTTTTGTCTCGCCTACGGCACTGAACACCGCATTTCCGAAATTGTAAACGGCCAGGGCCGGCATCCCCAACAAATAAATACGAATATAAAGAATGGCTCCGCCAAGCAATTCCTGTTTTGTCTGGAGCAGCAGCAGAATTCCTTTTGAAAATACCCATCCACCCAACAAAAGCAAAAAACCGGCGCCTATACTGAGCAGCAATGACGTGTGAACCGTTTCCACAATATTTTTCTTATCCTTTGCCCCAAAATGCCGGGCAGTCAATACATTGATTCCCCCGGATAAACCAATAAGAAAATCCGTAAACATCGTCACAAAGGTCGTCGTCGAACCTACGGCTCCAAGCGCCATTGTTCCGGCAAACTTGCCCAAAACCGCAACATCCGCCATATTAAATAAAACCTGTAAAAGATTTGAAAATATCAGTGGAATACTGAAAAATAAAATCTGTTTTCCAAGAGGTCCTCTTGTCAAATCCTGTTTCTCTTTCTGCATTTTCTATCCGTCCCCCATAATGACATCGGCTGTTCCTGTCAAAAACTGATGTAAAAAAAGGAGGGCCCAAAGGTCCCCCCGGCCTCAGTTCTCATAAATATCTGAAACCAAATCACTGCTTGTATTCTACACAAATGACCAAGTGTCAACGCCGCCAACCAGATTCACAGCGAGCAGCCCGCCCACAGCCATCAGAAAATCCCCTCTTTTTCATTTTGTTTTTAGAAAAATATCAGCATATCCTACTTGTCTACCTGCTTCTCAATACTATTCATAATATTAAGCAAGCTCTGATAACTATCTACATCATGGTACACCACACTTTCTGTTGAAATTTCATTGAACAACTTTCTTGCACAGGAAATCTTAGCTTTTTCTATTGGTCTAAGTTCCAAGCTTTCCATAGTACCTTTTGTCTCTGCTATGAAGTAAATGTGCTTAACCGTACCCTCATAAAACGCAATCGCCCAATCAGAAGAATAACTTCCTACAGGAATTGGAATTGCAAATCCTTTCGGCAACTTCGCATAAACACATACTTCTTCTGCTCCATCCAGCTCTTCTGCAAACCTGCACTCCACACTTTTCGCCGCTGTCCTTTTTCTCTTATTATGTATGGATATGGCAAGCAGTTCAAATATGCAATTCGGGCAAAAATAAACGTACCACTATTTCTAAGGATACACTCATAATTTCAGATAACCTCAAAATGCTTCAAAGTATCTTTAATTGCCCGTTCCTTTTCCAACGGGCACCGTAGCTGTCTCGCATTTCCAGGCTTTGACTTATTATAATCCTCCCGCTCTATAATTCCACATTTCTGTTTTACTTGAGCGAAGTACAAACCGCTTACCTTTAATCCGCTATTCTCTAATACATAATCCTTGATTTCCTCATAAGTGGCTTTACTCTCCGCAGCCGTCAAATCAAGCTCATCCATCTCAAGTTCTACCTCTATATGATGGTCGGATTTAAGTTTGGAAAGCAAACACACAACTTCAACATGCGGTGAAAGTT
>CATYEA010000259.1 GCA_958405355.1 uncultured Lachnospiraceae bacterium | reverse complement strand
TCTCCCCAATCAGACCGAAAATTTCGCCTTCACCTACATGAAAAGAAATATCCTTTACTGCTTCTACCCGCTTATTCCCCCAAAAACCGGAAGTATAGCTTTTACTTAAATGCGAAATCTCAAGCATTGAAAATCGCCTCCTCCACGCAGGGACTTCGGTAAGCCGCTCTGCTCTCCTCAAATAAAAAGCATCGAACCTGACGCCGATCTCCGGCCTCATACATTCGCGGAATTTCATTACGGCACCTTTCCAGACATTTACTGCATCTCGGAGCAAACCGACACCCTTCAGGAAGCCCGGAAAAGGACGGCATAAAGCCTTCCATGACATGAACCCCCCGGGATGGCAGCGCATCGATCAACCCCTTTGTATAAGGATGTTTCGGATGATTTAAAATTTCTTCAGCCTTTCCCACCTCTACGACCTGACCGCAATACATGACAGCAATCCGGTCGGCAATCTGATGAGCCACCCCAAAATCATGGGTAATGAGAATCATAGAACATTGCATTTCATCCTTCATCTGTTGGAGGACTTCTACTACTTCTTTTCTTAAAATCCAGTCAACAGCCTTTGTCGGCTCGTCCACAATGAGCAGCCTCGGTTCCATAATCACTCCCATAGAAATAAGTACCCACTGGCTCATTCCCCCACTAAGCTGACATGGATAGGCATGGCAGATTTTCCGCTCTCCCGGCAGCTTCAGCCGGGAGAAAATTTCCCAGATTCTTGTCCGGATATTTTCCCGCTCTGCCTTTTTCTTCCGATCTCCCCCGGTCACACATTCGGCAACCTGCTCTCCAATCCGCATCATCGGGTCCAGAGAGGTCGACGGACTTTGCGGGATAGAAGCGATTTCCTTCCCACGAAATTTACGGAATTCTTCTTCGGATAATTTCAAAATCTCCTGATTCTTATAATAAATTTCTCCTTCTGTCACCGCATTTTCCGGAAGAAGGTGAAGGATAGCACTACCGGTCACCGATTTACCGCACCCGGTCTCACCAACAACGGCCAGAACTTCATTTTCATAAATATCAAAGGACACCTGATTTAATACCTGTACACACTGATTTCCCATCAGAAATCCTACGTTCAGATTTTTTATCTCCAACAATTTCTCCATCCTAATCTGTCCTCACCATTTCTTTCATCCTTGGATCAAGTAAATCCCGAAGTCCGTCACCAAGCATATTGAACGCCAGCGCGGAAATTGCAATGGCCAATCCCGGAAACAGGGTCAGCCACGGAGCATACTGCATGTAGTCCTTACCCTCGCTGATCATAACGCCCCAATCCGGTGACGGCGGCTGAGCCCCCAACCCCAAAAAGCTCAGAGATGCACAGTACAAAATAATCGTTCCGATATCCAAAGACGCCAGAATGATAATCTTTGAAACCACATTTGGAAAAATATATTTTCTCAAAACCTGAACCGTATTATTTCCGATACTCCTGGCAGCCTCCACATATTCGGCATTTTTAAGTATGAGTGTCTCCCCCCGGGCAATCCGGGCATACCGGGTCCACTGAATACAGGTAATGGCAATAATCAAATTTATCTGACCCGTTCCCAGCATTGTCGACAGGGCCAGTGCAAAGATGATCGTTGGAAAAGCAAGCAATACGTCCACAACCCGCATAATAAGCATATCCACCGTGCCTCCCACATACCCGGAAATCATTCCGAGTACGACACCGAGTACTGCACTGAAAAATACAACGATGACAGCAATAGACAGAGAAACTCTGGAGCCTTCAATGACCCGGCTGAAAATATCCCGTCCAAGGTGGTCCGTCCCTAAAATAAATTCCCGGCACGGCGCTATAAATTTCTGGGACAATTCCATCTTTGTCGGATCATAGGGCTCTAAAAACGGTGCAAAAACAGTGACCAACACAATTAAGGCGGACAAAATAAGACCAATATATAAAATATAATTTTTTCGATTAACCATTTTCAAGTATCCTCCCCAGTATATTTTACTTTCGGGTCCAGACACGCGTAAATGATATCTACGATTAAGTTGATGATGGCATAGCCAAAGGCAATGAGCAAAACACATCCCTCGATCATCGGCGTATCCTTTGCATTGACAGCATCAATCAAAAGACCGCCCACCCCCGGCCAGGAAAAAATATTTTCAATAATGACCGCACCGCCGAGGATATGGCCAATTTGAAGTCCGATGACCGTAATAATCGGAGGCAAGGCATTTTTAAGCATATGCCGTGTAATAATTTTATTCCATTTCATTCCTTTAGCTCTTGCTGCCCAAATGTAATCCTGGCTCATCACATCCAGCATACTGCTGCGCATCATGCGGGTGGTCGCCGCCGTCATTCCCATGGACAATGTGACCGCCGGCAGAATAATACTCTGAGGCCCCTGCATACCGCCCACCGGCAATAATTTTAGTTTCAGTGCACAGACAATGATCAGCACAATGGCCACCCAAAAGGATGGGAAAGAAGAAATCAGCAGCGTAAATATCCGCCCCATATGGTCCAGAAAGCGATTATGGTGTAAAGCGCTGGCAATACCAAAGGGAATAGAAATCACCACCGACAAAGCAACTGCAGCCAGTCCCAGCCGTATGGTATTCGGCACACGAAGTTTGAGCATGTAGGATACCGGCTTATTATATTTATAGGATGTTCCAAGTTCACCCTTAAAGGCATTAATCACCCACTCAAAATATTGCTCATAAATCGGCCTGTCCAGATCATATTTGCTTTGAATACGTTCAAGATTTTCGCTGTTGACCGCACTTTCTCCGCCAACGGAATATAAGATGGCCGTCGCCGTGTCTCCCGGTGTCACATGAACCGTGAAATAAGTCAGTGTCGCCACCATCCAGAGTACGACAAAAACCGTAACCATCCGCTTAACAATGTATCTAATCATAAGTTAAACTCCAAAAACAATTTATTTTAAAGAAGTCTCATAAGGCACAATAAAATCATGGGCCGCCGCATTATACTGAAAATCATCCACATCTTTTGACAGGGCAAAGACAGCGCC
>CATYEA010000258.1 GCA_958405355.1 uncultured Lachnospiraceae bacterium | reverse complement strand
GGTTTTTCAATTGGCCAATGATATGGTTTTATTTTATCATTGTTTGTTTTAAGTGTAAATAGTTAGCATGCTAATTATTATGTAAAAAAATACAATCTTTTTTTAGTAATTTTTACTGTACAAAAAAAGGATACCCGTCCCTATTGTCTGAAAACAGATATCCTTCATCCAATTCGTTTGATTTTTTTAAAAAAATGAACCTGATATTCTCAAATATCAGGTCCAAGAAGTTGCGGGGGCAGGATTTGAACCTACGACCTTCGGGTTATGAGCCCGACGAGCTACCGAACTGCTCCACCCCGCGCTATTAAACTTTGTACTTTATTATTATATATCACTTTTCCAATTTTGTCCAGTATTTTTCATCTTGCTCTCTATTCTTGATGCTGTTCATCGATGGCCTCTCTCCGTGCGACACCCCGTCCCAGCAAAACATAAATAAATGTTGCCGCCGGTACACTGAGAATCATACCGACAATCCCTGCCAAACCTCCGCCAACCGTCACTGCTGCCAGCACCCATAATCCCGGAAGTCCGGTACGCTTCCCCACAACTCTCGGATAGATCAAATTATTTTCCACCTGCTGCAGCAGGATGAAAAAGATTAAAAATGTCATCGCCTTTTTCACGGAAACAAACATCAAAAGTACAACGCCCACGCCGCCGCCAATATAAGCTCCAAGTATGGGAATAAATGCCGTTAAGCCGACAATCAGGCTGACCAGACCGCTGTACTCCAATCCCAGCACAAACATCCCGGCAAAACAAAGACTTCCAAGAATCAGCGATTCAATTCCCTGACCGGCAATAAAATTCTCGAACACTTCAATCCCGGTCAAAAACATCGACTTTACCGGCTGATACAGCCCGCGGGGCATATAGGCCCGATACAGCCGCTTCATCTGCTCCTTTAATTTTTCTTTGTCAAATAGTATATATGCAGACAATACAGTGACAATACCCACTGTCGCTGCCGTGCGGAGTACACCGGTCGTCATCCGGGCCATCTGGGGCAAAAGTACATCCATCGTCCGGTCCAGACGCCCCAGATAGCCCGAAATGCCTTCCATAAGAGGAGAGATATCGAGATTTTCAATTCCCGCTTTTCCAATCAACACGTCCAAAGACTGTTCAAAGGCCTGCATATAATCTTCCCGGTTCTCAATAAACTGCTGCACACTGGAAATCAATCGGGGCAGCGCAAAACAGAACACTGCCGCAACCACCCCGACTGCTCCCAGATAAACAGTCAGCAAGCTGCAGGTCCGGGCGACTTTCTTAGGTATCTTACCTTTCTTTTCATAAAATTGTCGTACATACTCATAAGGATGATTCAGCACCAGCGCCAAAATCCCCGCACCGATCACCGGAAAGAACTGACGTCCCGCAAACATAAGCTGTCTGCATATATATCCGGAATGAACAATGATAATTATTAAAAAAACCAGATAGGTCATTAATACCATCCATTGACGTACGGGTCTGCGCTCCATTTAAATGCCTCCTCACTCATGAGTATGGCCAAAAAGATTTTTTTCAAACAACTTAAGCATAATATTTTTGTTTCATTTTATTATTCCGATATCAAGATGGAAAAATCAGAGCGTTTAAGAAAAATCCGGCCCGGCTTTTCCAGGTTTTTATTATCAGATGTTTTCTTAAACTCGCTTCGCTCAAACATAAGAAAACATCTGACGCCCCTTCAAAGCCAGACCGATTTTTTACAAACCCTCTGAAACTTTTTCCCATTCTTGATATCGGAATTCATCAAATAAACTAAATATATCTATGCTTTTGTTTAAAATTCTGCCATAAGTATATTTTCATTCGATTGGGTGCAGATTTTTGAGAGAGACATCAAGAATCGGTGCAGAGTGGGTCAAAGCCCCGCTGGATACATAATCAACACCAATATCTTTGATGCGCTCTATGTTTTCTCTGGTAATGTTTCCGGAACACTCTGTCTCGGCCCGTCCCTTTGCCATGGCCACAGCCTCTTTCATTGTCTCAACGGACATGTTGTCAAGCATGATAATATCAGCGCCCGCATCGAGGGCCTCTTTAAACATATCCAGGTTCTCAACTTCTATTTCAATCTTACGCACAAAAGGTGCATATTCCCGTGCCATCTCCACAGCCTGGCGCACACCGCCGGCCGCTCCGATATGATTATCCTTAATAAGGACGCCGTCGGATAAATTATAACGATGATTGTGTCCGCCGCCGACCCGGACTGCATATTTTTCAAAAATCCGCATATTCGGCGTCGTTTTACGTGTATCCAAAAGTTTTGTATGGGAACCTTCCAAAAGTTTTGCCACACTGTGAGTATAAGTCGCAATGCCGCTCATTCTCTGAAGATAATTTAAGGCTGTACGTTCACCGGAAAGAATCACCCGGATGTCTCCCCGTACCACTGCAAGTATATCACCCTTTTTTACCTCTGCCCCGTCAGAAACATATTTTTCAATCTGAATCTCCGGCTCCAGCAGTTCAAAAACTCTCTGGAAAATATCCATTCCGGCGATAATACCGTCTTCCTTGCAGATCAACTGGGCTTCGCCCTTTTTATAAGTCCGCATCACCGAGTTGGTCGTAACGTCTTCATCGGAAATATCCTCCCGAAGTGCCTGTAAAAGCAAATTATCCACATTTAATCTGGTTGTTATTGGATTCATGGGCTGCTTCCCTCCTGATTTCTTCCCAAATATTTTCTTTACACCGGAGGTGATATGCCTCCGGATTTTCGTATTCTTCCATATCTATATTATACAAAGATTTAACCTTAGAAATATCCATGGATGCCCGCAGCTGATTTCTGCCCTTCAATGAATATTTTTGTATATGGGCTGCTGCCCGTTCAGCAAATACAAGACTTTCTAACAAAGAATTGCTTGCCAGACGGTTCGCCCCATGGACACCGTTACAGCTCGTCTCTCCGGCCGCATACAGGTGTTCCATAGACGTCCGGCTGTCACTGTCTACCCAGACACCGCCCATAAAATAGTGCTGTGCCGGAACAACCGGTATT
>CATYEA010000257.1 GCA_958405355.1 uncultured Lachnospiraceae bacterium | reverse complement strand
GGACGTCATCGGCTCCTGAAAAACCATAGACATATCATTTCCCTGGATTTTTGACAACTCTTCATCCGACATTTTAAGTAAATCTTTGCCGTTAAAAAGAATCTCTCCGGATAAAATATGGGCATCCCGGTTTTTGAGTCCCATAATTGTCTGCACTGTCATACTCTTACCGGAACCGGATTCACCAACAATGCCGACAATCTCTCCATAGCCAACGGTAAAGCTCACGTCATCCACTACAGTACGCATTCCCGTTTCCCCAGGAAATCCAATGGTTAAATTTTTTACTTCTAAAAGTTTTTCTCCCATCGTCTTCTCCTATCTCGCCTGGTACACGCGCAATCCTTCACTGATCATACTGAAACCTAAAATAATAATGACAATTGTAAGTCCTGGAAATATGGCATACCACGGTGCAATCTGTAAAAAAGCCTGGGCATCCGAAAGCATCAATCCGAGACTTGGTTCCGGCGGCTGTACACCTAAACCAAGATAGCTCATACTGGCTTCCGCCAATACAGCGTTATTGAAACCAACCGTCGCCGAAGTCAGCATGCTGACCAGGGCATTCGGCAATATATGCACAAAAATAATCCGAAGTTTTCCAGCTCCCATAACCTGGGCGCTCTTGACAAATTCCAACTCTTTATAACGGATAATTTCACTTCGGACAATACGGGCGAAACTTGGAATGAACAGAATACCCAGAGCAAAAATGATATTATTCCGCCCCGGCCCAAGAAGACTGATAAAGATCAATGCCAGCAGCACACTTGGAAAAGCGCTGAGAGCATCATTCAGACGCATGACGATCTCATCCAGCCATCCACCGAAAAATCCGGTAATCGCTCCGATAATGGTTCCGAACACAACACCGATACCTACCGTACAAAGGGCAACAAAACACGTTGTACCCATACCATTCATAATACGGCTCAAAATATCACGTCCGAAATTATCATTGCCAAAAGGATGAGCCAATGACGGCGCCGCATTTTTCAGCATCGAATTCATATCTGTCGGTCCATAGGGCGTCCAGAAATGTCCGACCACCGCCATTAAAACAACAATTGTGGTCAAAATCAATCCGATGGTTAAATTATAGTTCCATTTCTTTCGTTTCATCTTATGCTCCTATTCTGTCCGCACCCGTGGGTCCACGAACTGATAGAGAATATCTACAATAAAATTAATAACAATTACAATCACTGTAATATAAAGGACAACCGCCTGAACGATCGGATAATCCCTGTTTGAAATCGCTGTTACCAGAAGTCTTCCCATTCCGGTCACACTAAATACCTGCTCTACGACAATACTGCCGGCCAGAATCTCGGCAGCCACCATGGCAATAAAGGTAATGACCGGAATCAGAGCATTCTGAAAAACATGTATATATAATACTTTCTTCGTACGGTTTCCTTTGCTGTAAGCCGTACGAACATAGTCTTTTTTCACTTCACTGAGTACGGAATTTCTTAAAAATTTCACGACCATGGCAATCTTAGGAATTGCAATGGCAACAGCCGGAAAGATTAAATACCGGATACATGCCCCCAGATTCTCCTGCGGCATGACGAATTTCCCCGGCTGGAAAAATTTAAGAGTCAATCCAAAAAAGTAGGTTAAAACCATTCCCAGGAAAAAGGCAGGTATCGCCATCGTTACCTGGGTAAACAAATTGATGAAGACATCAATCCACGTGCCTTCCTTTCTGGCCGATACAATTCCCATTGGAATCGCGATGACCAGAATAATAATAAAAGACATGACGGCCAGAATCGCCGTCACCTGCAGCCTCTGATTAATAAGTTCACTGACCGGAACCCCTGCATACTGGTAAGACTCCCCAAAATCACCGTGAACGGCTCCCTGGAGCCAGTCAATATAACCGGAAGGGATTTGTTCAAACCCATCTCTTCTCTGAGAGCTTCCACCCGCTCCGGTGTGGCATAGGTTCCCAGCTTTGCTAAAGCCGGGTCTCCCGGAATAACAGAAAAGGCCACGAAAGTAACCACGGATACAAGTAACAAAGTTATAATGAGAGTTGTTATTTTTTTAAGCATGTATTTCATGGTTATTTCGTGCCCCTTCTATATAATGTTTTCTATTCTACAAAATGTACCCCGGACATATCCTGAGCTGCACATGGATAGAATACATATCCATCCAGTTTCTCATTCACTGCTACCAGGTTTGCGGCATCCTGAATATAAACAGATGCGGCATCTTCGGCCAGAATCATCTGGCATTTCTTGTAAAGTTCAACCTTTTCTTCATCATCAACGGTTGCCAATGCTGCTTTATATGTTTCATCAAACTCAGCATTGTTATAATTTGTAAAATTCTTCGGTCCATCACTTGGATTCTTTTCCAGCCAGCTTCCTGGGGATAATGTTCCGTCAACAGCAACGATGGTTGCTTCAAATTCACGGCCGCTGTAAACTTTTTCAACCCATGAAGAGAATTCCATCAATTCGATAGTTGCATTGATACCAACCTCTTTCAGGTTTTCAACGATGATCTCTGCGGTACTTTCATGTGGTTTATAGTTGTCAGGAACACGGATAACTAAATCAAATCCGTCCGGATATCCAGCTTCAGCCAGAAGTTCTTTTGCTTTCTCGACATCTCTTGTATAAACAGTTTCTGTTTCTTCGTTATAATATTTGGAGAAAGCAGGAATCATATTCGTTCCGATGATATGGCTCTTGCCGCCGAACAGCATTTCATTGATCTGGTCTTTATCTACGGCATAGTTCATAGCCTGACGAACACGAACATCCTGGAATGGCTCAAAGCTGTTATTCAGGAATAAAGCCTGAACATAGTTTACATTACCCTGCAGAATATTAAATCCGCTGGTAAGAGTAGCAACCTGGTCATCGGTCAGGTACTGCCATACATCCAGTGTGCCAGCCTGAAGTTCTGTAACTGCTGTATCTGTATCAGCAACGATCTTGAATGTCACTTTATCAAGATATGGCAGTTCCGGATTCCAGTAACCTTCGTAAGCTTCAACAACAAGGCTCTGTCCTG
>CATYEA010000256.1 GCA_958405355.1 uncultured Lachnospiraceae bacterium | reverse complement strand
GAAAAACAAAAGATGGAAAAGGCATTCATTTTCTCTAATATTAACGCTTGGCTGGGGAGTGCAGGCTCAATAACAAGTATTATAGCATTTCTGATAACAAGTATAACTGGGGGGATAAAGTTTATAGAAAAATATAGAAATGGAGTAGCATATCGAAAAGGAACAATTGGGCCTGTACGTGATGAAACATCAAAGAGTTACTGGAAAAATATATTAAGTTTCCTGTATGAAGAATTTACGATTGTGATTGTAACAGGATTGCTATTATTAGAAATGAAAACAGTCTTAATAATTGTCACTTATAGAAATGCGGCTGCGTATTCCGCTTGAACGGAGCAGCCAGTCCGCTTTAGCGGTGAGGCTGTCCGTTCCAAACGGTGAAACTTAATTATCAACTCGGGTTACGCATGTTTTTGCCATTCAGTTCAAGGCGGTATGCCTTGTGAATAATCCGGTCAAGACATGCATCTGCATAGGTATTGTCAGCAAACAGGTCATACCAGGATTTGACTGGCAGCTGTGAAACGATGACCGTAGACTTCAGATTATCCCGACTGTCGATCACTTCAAAGAAGTCCCGGCATTTATCGAGATCCAAGTCCATCAGTCCGAAATCATCAATGACCAGCATGTCAAGGCTGGCCATGTGATTTACATAGTCAAGGTAGGTTCCCTTGATCCTTGCCTGGTCCATTTCGCTCATCATGGTATTGGCCCTGATGTATTTGACAGTTTTGAACTGCCTGATTGCAGAAATACACAATGCATTTGAGATATATGATTTTCCTGCACCTGTTGCTCCGGTTATGAGAAGATTCCTTCCCTCATCCAGCCACTTACAGGAGGCAAGCCGCTCAATAGTTTCGGTATCTAACATCCGTTCTGGCTCATAGATGGTTTCGTCAAAGGATGCCTGCGGATACCGGAGTGTTGCCTTCTTCAGGAAGCGGTTGAACTTCTTGTTGAATCGAAGTTCCCACTCGAAATTTATGATAGATGAAAATCTGTCCTGGAAGTTTGACAGGTCGGAGTTGGGGTTTAGCAATTGTTCCTCATAGGCCTCTGCCATGCCGGACAGTTTCATCTGCCTGAGGCGGTCTGCAATGACCATTTCCTCGGCGGTTAATTTATTGGTTACCATTCGTATTCACCTTTACTTATAAAAGTCCTTTCCTCTGATGTTTTCGTGGCTTGGAAGAGATTTCCCTCCGCCACCGGAATCCGTGCTGTTTGCAACGGTTCCGAGGACTCTTTTAAAGTATGAATACTTACATACATGCATTTCTATGCATTTGCGGGATGCTTCCTCCACAATGCCGTGAGGAATTCCCTTGCAGGAATGAAGGATACCTGCACAACTGTTATAAGCCTGCTCCTCATGCTTGGCTGACCGGAGCACCTGGTCAATCAGTTCAGAGGTGCATTCACCATAGGCTGAAGCCCATCGGCGGTAATAAGCGCCATCCCGGGCATTAACCTCTTTATAGTAAAGATGCTCAGGCTTCATGTGACTGTCATCCGTGATGTATTTCGGAAAGTCTTTGTATGAGCGCCTGTGCTTGCATACAAACCTGTTATTACGATCACAGATCACTATCTCTGTAGGTGTAGCCTTTAAGATTGCGGACTGACCGCGGTATGTGTACAATACAGAGTAATAGTGGCCATCATACTCAAGATGATAGTTATCAGGAACTTTCAGAATGTACTTGTAGTCGCAGGTTGAATACTTATCGCCTGGCAGCGCTTTCATTTGCGGCTTGTCATACCTAAGGTATGCATCCATTCTTGAACCAACTTTTTTCTGAAACTCGCGTCTGTTGATGTCCGCTATTATTTTTTGCGTGGCATCGTTGATTGCTTCGAGAGAGGTGTAAATCCCTTCTTTCAGCTTTTCAATCAGATGTGTTTCAAGATATCTGACATGGTTCTCAACGGTAGGCTTTCCCTTGGGCTTTCGTGCCGGCGGTGGAAGTATTACAATGTTATAGAATTCTTCAAGGTCCTGATATGCGGTGTTCAGAATAAGCTCATCCTTTGTGTGTTTGATAACCGCAGTCTTACAGTTGTCTGGGACAAGGTATCGCGGTACTGCATTATAAAAAGTAATGGCATTTACTGTTCCCTGCATGAAGCTTGGCAGCTTCTCATCAAGGAAGCATTCGGCATAAACAAGGCTGCTTACACCAAGCGTGGTTGTAAAGACATGCACCTTTTTGATTTCTCCCGTACTGGGATCAACAAGGATTTCTGGCTGGTCGCCAACCCAGTCGATGTACATCTTTTCACCGGGAATGCGTTCCACGGCCATGGCAACTTTGTCACCGCCGTAATTCTTTTCTATGAAACGGTTAAAGTATTCATAGAACTGTGAACTCTAATATCCATCGGGATGTTGGCTTTTGTAATCGAGCCAGCAGTAAAACATGTTTACCCGGCTACCCTTTAACACCATCCTTTCATAGTAGAGTTCGAAATCAGGCATAGGAATGTCTCCATTCCGTATGTTCTTGGGAGGATAGATCAGTTCCTCCGCTTGAGAAGGATCCAAAGCAAGGAATTCCTTCAGTGTCAAACCAGAATCTTTGTATCTGGTCAGGATTAAGTCTATGCCACTGTAACCAATGCCATAGCGTTGGCGGATTGAGGTGAGCGGAATGTTTTTATCCCGCATCTCGATTACTCCAACAATTGTGTTGTAGTCATGCATAATCAATACTCCTTTCGTAAATTTTTTAACTACGAAAGGAACTATAAAACTTTACCGTTTGGAACGGAAGTGTTCACCGAACGTCCGGAAACGGGTTTACCGATTCAAGCGGAATCAATTCACCGTTGGAGCGGAATATGCAGTGGCGGATAAAAAGGTGACAGATATGTTGGTGTTGCTAATATTTATTTTGCTTCTGATTCTTAACTGTATTGTAGTGCCTTGGTTTAAAAATTTGAAAGGGAAAAGCGATAAGGTCAAATGTATTATTATCTTGGTAGGATGTGATGTGTATTTGCTAAATGTGATATTTTTACTGACAGTAACAAAAAAAGAGATATTTCAAAT
>CATYEA010000255.1 GCA_958405355.1 uncultured Lachnospiraceae bacterium | reverse complement strand
CATCCAGTTCAATATCTTTTGCAATAGTTACACCATCATTAGTAATCAATGGTGTTCCGAAGGATTTGTCTAAAACAACATTTCTTCCTTTTGGTCCTAATGTTACACGTACTGTATCTGCTAACTGATTTACACCGGCTTCCAGAGCTTTTCTTGCCTCTGCACCATATTTAATTTCTTTTGCCATATCTGTCTACCTCCAATATAAAATCAAATTATTCTACAACAGCTAAAATATCAGACTGTCTTACAATGATAAATTCTTCGCCTTCAAGTTTTACTTCGGTTCCGGCATATTTGGAATAAATTACTTTCTGACCAACAGCAACTTCCATTTTTACTTCTTTGCCATCAACAACTCCGCCAGGACCTACAGCAATAACTTCTGCTTCCTGTGGTTTTTCTTTCGCCTGACCGGTTAAAACGATACCGGATTTTGTTGTCTCTTCTGCTACAAGCTGTTTTAATACGACTCTGTCGCCCAATGGTACTAATTTCATATCTAAATTCCTCCTGACAATGCATTTCTAATTTATTAGCACTCATCAAGTTCGAGTGCTAACCACTGGATATATAATATTTTATTATGTTCCAATATGCAACCTGTAAAAGGTCCATATTTTTTAATATATTCTTGTAAATCTTTAATTATCTCTTTTTTTCTCTCGAAATCTCTCTTTTTTATTTTGTTTATTAAAAAGGATGCCAGGCTTTCGCTTCGCATCCTTTTATCTTTTGTATGCCCGAATGGGTATATATTATTTTCCAGGTTTGTAAGAACTCTTTAATGAAACGATCCGGTTAAATACCAACTGTTCCGGTGTGCTGTCTTTTTCATCAACACAAAAATATCCATTACGGACAAACTGGAAGCTTTCACCTGCTTTTGCCTCCGCCAGCGATGGCTCCAGATAACAGTTTTCCAAAACCTTTAAGGAATTCGGATTCAGATTTAAAGAACCGTCCTCATTATAAACGCCTTTTTCCTCATCCACCAGATTTTCATACAGACGCACCGTAGCTTTCACCGCTGTCGGCGCAGCCACCCAATGAATCGTTCCTTTCACTTTACGGCCGGTAAATCCGCTGCCGCTCCGTGTCTCAGGGTCATAAGTACAGTGAATTTCTGTAACATTGCCATTTTCGTCTTTTTTGTAATCCACACATTTGACAAAATATGCATTCATCAGACGAACTTCATTTCCCGGATAGAGGCGGAAATATTTTTTCGGCGGTTCTTCCATGAAATCTTCTCTTTCGATATAAAGTTCACGGCCAAATGGTACCTGACGCATGCCCATTTCCTCATTTTCCTGATTATTCATCACATCCATATACTCAATCTGATCTTCCGGATAATTGTCGATAATTAATTTTACAGGATCCAGAATCGCCATCACACGTGGACGTTTCAGCTTCAAATCCTCACGGATACAATATTCAAGCATTGCATAATCCACAGAGCTGTTACCCTTAGATACACCGACCAGTTCCATGAAATTACGGATAGATTCCGGTGTAAAACCACGGCGACGCAGTGCGGCAATAGTCACAAGACGCGGGTCATCCCAGCCGTCCACAATACCATCATCAACCAGACGTTTGATATAACGCTTTCCGGTAACGACATTAGTCAGATACATCTTTGCAAATTCAATCTGCTTCGGTGGTTCCGGATATTCAAGTTCACGAACAACCCAATCATAGAGCGGACGGTGATCTTCAAATTCCAGCGTACAGATGGAATGACTGATACCCTCGATCGCATCTTCGATCGGATGGGCAAAATCGTACATCGGATAGATACACCAGGTATCTCCGGTATTGTGATGGCTCATGCGGGCCACACGATAAAGTACCGGGTCTCTCATATTCATATTCGGAGAAGCCATGTCGATTTTTGCCCGGAGAACTTTGGAACCATCCGGAAATTCGCCGTTTTTCATGCCTTCAAAAAGTTCAAGATTTTCTTCAATTGAACGGTTTCTGTATGGGCTTTCCTTTCCAGGCTCTTTCAGTGTACCGCGGTATTCACGAATCTGCTCCGCACTCAGGTCACATACATAAGCTTTGCCCTTTTTAATTAACTTAATCGCTGCTTCGTACATTTCCTGAAAATAATTGGATGCAAAACGCACTTCACCGTCATATTTTGCCCCCAGCCATTCAACATCTTTGATAATGGATTCAACAAATTCTGTTTTTTCTTTCGTTGGGTTTGTATCATCAAAACGAAGATTGAAATGTCCCTGGTATTTCTGTGCCAATCCATAATTTAATAAAATAGATTTGGCATGTCCGATATGCAGATAACCATTCGGCTCCGGAGGAAACCGTGTAGCCACAGCATGAACATGACCTTCCTCCAGGTCTTTATCGATAATCTGCTCTATAAAATTTTTAGACACTACTTCTTTTTCTTCCATAACATCTGCCTCCTGTTAATTCCTAAATATTGATTTTATCATATTCCATCGTTTGCCGCAAGACGCCGTTCTATGCTCTGCCGCCGGTCATCGCTTCATGCTCCTCCCGGATTTCTTTGTAAAGCTGCCAGGAATTCCACCGGCAATTTGTCGGTGTCAAAATAGCTTTTAAATCCACACGCTCAATCCCCTCTTTGCGCATGCCCTTTAAAAATGCGTCCAGACGCTTATCCGTAAATCCGCGCAGGACCATCATCTCATCCTGAAAATCTTCCACCGGGGCATTTTCATCCTCCAGTGTCACATCTTTCATTCCGGCCAGCACACCCAGGGGCTTACCATAATCTTCCTTTTCAACCACACGGATACGCATCCCTAAACGCACCAGAAGAAAACGAATCTTCCGGCCCTTTTCATTATTCAAATTATATAAAAGTACGGTTTCTCCGCCTGTTTTAATCATAAAAAATATCTCCCTTACTAATATCATATACCCTTGAAATGAAATAAAGGCTTTTCGAAACCATTCCTCGAAAAGCCTTTATTTTCTACTGTCCGCAAAGCTGATGACGGGAATTGAACCCGTGACCCCTTCCTTACCAAGGAAGTGCTCTACCTCTGAGCCACATCAGC
>CATYEA010000254.1 GCA_958405355.1 uncultured Lachnospiraceae bacterium | reverse complement strand
ACTGTGATTGTTCATCTTATCTTCCACCGAACGGCAGAGCTTTTCATTTTCTTCCCGCAGGAAATCATTGACCTTAAAGTAATCAGCCTCAATCACATTCTCAGGAACATCCAAAGCACTCAACACAAGAATTGAAGCAATTCCGGCCCTGTCTTTTCCTGCCGTACAATGCCAGAGCGTTGCTCCCTTTTCCTGTGCCAACAGCTTGTCGAACATTTTTCCATATTGTCTGGCCGCATTATCACCAAGGATGATTTTTTCATAAATATCTGACATATACCGGGTTGCATCAAACCCCGGGGCCATCACAGAAGCAGCCAACTGCTCCATAAAATCTCCGTCCTGACCTTCCCGCGTTACTCCCAACGCTTTTTCGTCCAGTACCGGCATGTGAAAATTAACAACACCGGGCATCTCCGGATCCGGATGTTCTTCCCGCTCCTTTGCTGTCCGAAAATCGAGAACTTTTTTTAAATCATATTCCTGTACCAATACCTTCCGGTCATTTTCCGTGGTCACACAGAGTTCACAACTCCGCAGCAAGCGATGTGGTTTGATATGTTTGCCGTCTTTCGTCGGAAAGCCTCCAAAATCACGGATATTTTTCGCACCTTCCAGCGGAATCCGCCGAATCTCCAGCGGTCTTTCGACACTATTTTCTGTTACTTTATGCGTACACTGCATACGCTCTACTCTCCCTTCGTTCTTCATTCAGCCATGGGCTGTTTTAACACAAAAAACAAGCGGCCAAGTCACCAGACTATGCCGCCCGCCTCTTATTTACTCAGTCATAACTTAATGTGCGCGCCATTCCAAATCCCCATGTTCCAATCCCATAATTAAAGCTTCTGCTGTTGCAATGTTCGTTGCCATAGGAATACAGTAAGCGTCACACAGATTCATAATTGCATATATATCCGGCTTCTCCGTAGCCGCCATGGACGGATTATAAAAGAAAATAACAACGTCCATCCGATTATCTTCAATCATCTCCATAAACTGCCGGTCTCCGCCGACACTTCCCGGTAAAAATTTATTTACTTTCAGATTTGTTGCTTCCTCAATACGTCTCCCGGTAACACCGGTTGCATACAGTGTATGTTTGCTCAGAATTTTCTTATATGCAATGCAGAAATTCTCAATGAGTTCTTTTTTATTGTTATGCGAAATAATACCTATATTCATGCCCCATATCTTGCCCCTTTCACTCTATATACCTTCCCCCACACATAAACTAATTTCCTACTTTATATATTACTTTAATTCCATTTACTTTGTCAATAGAACGTCTTCTTAATTCTTTCCAACAGAACATTTTTCTAAACCGCTTTTTGCCGTTTGAACCAGATAATACATCGCCTCAGACGGATATTCGCCTACAGCCGTTTCTCCCGTCAGCATCAATGACGAAGCGCCCTCCAATACCGCATTACAAATATCTGAAACCTCGGCTCTTGTCGGCACCGGACGATGCTCCATAGAATCAAGCATCTGGGTCACTACCATAAAAGGTTTTCCGGATTGACGGCATTTTTCCCCTATATGCTTCTGAACCGCCGGAAGCTCCCACAACGGCATAGCATTTCCCAGGTCTCCTCTGGCAATGACAATTTCATCTGCCAGCGGCATGAAAGAATCCAAGGCTTCCACACCCTGCATATTTTCAATCTTGGCAAAAATCTTTATATCTTCCCCGTGATTTTCTTCCAGGGCCCGCCGAAGACATTTTAAATCTTCCACACTGCGCACAAAGGGCAGCATGACTCCGGTAACTCCATATTGCCGGGCAATTTTAAGATTTTCCAAATCCTGCGGGGTCAGTGTCGGTGTTTCAATTATTTCTCCCAGAACGGCAATACTCTTTCTCGGTTTTAAAATACCGCCTCTGAGGACCTTTGCCAGCATCTGGCTATGACTGCACTCCAAAACTTCGGCTTCGATCTTCCCATCATCCAGCAGCAAGTGCATCCCCTTTTTCCCCTGCTGCAATAAAATTGCCGGAACAGGAATGCCCCGCTGGCCCAAAATAATGTCGCTGTCGTTTTTCAATTTTCTGTCACAGGAAAAATCTCCGATACGCAGCTCCGGCCCCTGCAGATCAATTAAAATCTTTGTCTCTTTTCCCACCGACTTTGCCGCTGAGGCCGCCACATACAGCCAATTGGCACGGTCTTTTAACATTCCATGAGACAAATTCAGACGGACCCCCGTCATTCCCACCGCATACATCCGGGACAATACCGGATGCAGGCAGCAGGCCGGTCCCAAAGTTCCATAAAAATCCATAAACTATCCCCAACTTATCTTTGCATCATTTTTCCAGATACTGTATTAAGCCATCATACTGTTTCATCATCTGAATATAACCATGACGATAAAACTCCATCAATTTCTCTCTGTTACGTTCCGTTCTGGAAATCGTTTTAATTTCCGGACGAATCACAAAAATCTTTCCTTCTTCCTCCAGACGATCCACCAGATCCATCTGCTGATTGTAAAGAACATACCGCGTTTCCAGGGCCAGTGCCAATTTCGGATATTTCCGGAAATAACGATGCCATATTTTATCCACTCTCGGCGAAGCTGCTTTTCGATAATCCTTATTCCGGGTCAATACAACGAATATTTTATCGTACCCCTTCTTCATCGTATGTTCCAGCGGAATTGAATCGGCCACACCGCCATCCACATACATATCCTCCCCAAGTCGGACCATCGGTGTGACCATCGGCATACTGCAGGAAGCCCGACAGATCTGCATCAGCCGTTCCCTGTCATTGTCCTCGGTAAAATACTCGGCCTCTCCGGTCCGGGCATTGGTCGCTACGATTTCACAGATGGAATCCGAAGCAAAATAAGTATCAAAATCAAAAGGGTAAATACCATTTGGATATTTATCGAAAATCATATCCATATCGAAAATACTTCGCTTCTTCAAAATGGACTTCGGTGTCATATAGTTATTCTCTTTCTCCGGCATAAGGCAATGTCTTGTCCTGTCAAACTGTTTCGACACGAAATCCACTGCGTTACAGCTTCCTGCCGAAACGCCGACAATATAAGAAAATT
>CATYEA010000253.1 GCA_958405355.1 uncultured Lachnospiraceae bacterium | reverse complement strand
GTACAGCTTATGGAATGCCGGGAACGGCAAAACTCAGAAAAGCGGTCAGAAGGACAGTATCGGAGTATCCAAAAAGCAGGGGATTTCTTCTTCCGAAGCATGGCGCGCTGCTTGTGAGTAATGATTTGAATACTACCTTTCTGGAGGCGGAAGCGTTGGAATCTGCCGCTGAGAAAAAATATCATTGTATGGTACGGGAGGACGTTTCTGCCCGGAAACGGCCGATGGAACTTACGAAAGAGCTGTACATCAGGATACGGCGCGGCTGCGGTGCAAAGCATGTCATTTATTCAGGAGAAGCGGCAACTCTTTTCTTTAGTAAGAAAGGCGACAAGCTGTCGCCGTGGCTGGACGATTTATCTCAGATTGCGGGGGTAAATATCGGCTGCTGTCATATTTCTGATGTGAAATCGATGGTAAGGGAGCTTCGGCATAAAAATGCAGTTTTTATTAAGGGATATGGTGCACTTTGCACTGGTAATACGAAAGAGGATGCGCTGGCGGTAAAAATGATTCTGGAAAAAGGCTGCATGGCGGCTTTATATGGAGAGAATGCTGTCGATGCCCGACCGTTGAACAGCATTGATGCAAGAATACAGAGATTTGTTTATCAGTATCAGTATTCATCTGGTGCATATAATAGATAAAAAAGGCAGCAGGCAATGAACAGACAGTGTAGATTAAGTCGCGTGACGACGGTGTATTTGGAGACTTATGAGTGTATTCTTGCGGAAATGATTCAGGGAATGACGGAGGCTGAATTGACGGGGAGTATATCGGATAATTTTATTGTCCAGATGATTCCCCATCATCGGGCGGCTATCGAAATGTCCGGGAATATTTTGAAGTATACGACGAGTATTCCGCTTCAGGAGATTGCTCTTGGAATTATTTCGGAGCAGACGAAAAGTATTGAAAATATGCAGCAGATTCAGTGCCGGTGCGGCAAGTTCAGCAATGGAGAGCAGGAGTTGTGCCATTACCAGAATCGGGTAAATCAAATTATGCACAGGATGTTTTGTGATATGGGCAACGCACGGGCCACAAATCAGGTGAATTGTGATTTTATGTGGGAAATGATTCCCCATCATCGGGGCGCTGTGGAAATGTCGAAAAATGCCCTTCGATACCAGATATGTCCGGAACTTCGACCGATTCTTGAAGCAATTATCACATCGCAGGAGCGAGGAATAAGGCAAATGTGTCATTTGCTGCGGTGTATGGGCTGCTGATAAAATGAATCAAAAGCGTAGGTCATTGAGATGATTTTCCTGTAAAGGAGAAGTCTCAATGACTTTTTTTTGATAAAAAATCAGTATTTGACATTAATCAGCGGATTCTATATAATAGAAAATTGTTATACGACTTAACAAAAAAATCAAAGGATAAGGTGAATACAATGAGTTTAATGCAGCAGTGGGAAGATATGGTGTCTGTATTTAATAATAATGCTCAGGCTCAGCAGAAATTCTGGACAGACTATTATCTTCAGGAAAAAGGTGTTTATGAAAAATTATTGGAGGAGCCTGTAGAAGCTATTTCGGGAACAGTTCAGGAACTGGCCGATAAATTTGAAATGGACGTTGTTCTTTTCGGCGGTTTTCTGGATGGTATCAATGAAAGCTTAAAAGAGCCAAATCCAGTGGACACGATTGAAGCGGACAGCCAGGTAACAATTGATATTGATCTGGAAAAACTCTATTATAATATGGTGGCAGCAAAGGCTGAGTGGCTGTATGAACTGCCTCAGTGGGATAAGCTTCTTGATGAGGAGAAGAGAAAAGAACTTTACAAAGCTCAGAAACGTTCCATGATCGTGGTTAAAGGCAAAAAAATCGGAAGAAATGAACCATGTCCATGCGGCAGCGGTAAAAAATATAAATTCTGCTGCGGAAGATAAGCATCAGGTCAGACAGTAAATAAGAGGCTCAGATATCGAAAGGGATATCTGAGTTTTTTCATAGAAGTATTTGGGGAAAGGGGAACGAAAATGATTAATTTTGAATATTATACGCCAACTCGGGTGGTTTTTGGAAAGGATACAGAAAAAGAGACGGGGCGTCTTGTTAAAGAGCAGGGTTGCCAAAAGGTGCTGCTTCATTACGGTGGCCAGAGTGCAAAAAAATCTGGCCTTTTAGGGCGGATAGAGGAATCTTTAAAAGAAGCAGGCGTTGAATACATTTCTTTGGGAGGCGTTGTGCCGAATCCGAGATTATCGCTTGTGTATGAGGGTATTCGTATGTGCAAAGAGGCCGGCGTGGATTTTATCCTGGCTGTTGGCGGAGGCAGTGTCATTGATTCGGCGAAGGCGATTGGATATGGTGTTGCCAATGAAGGCGATGTATGGGATATATACAGCAGAAAGCGGGAGGCAGAAGCTTGTCTTCCAATCGGGACTGTGCTGACGATTGCTGCGGCTGGTAGTGAAATGAGCTGGTCTTCAGTGATTACCAATGAGGATGGCTGGATAAAACGGGGATACAGCAATGATATGAGTCGCTGTCGGTTTGCCATTATGAATCCGGAGTTGACCTATACATTGCCAATGTATCAGACTCAGTGCGGTGCCGTGGATATTCTGATGCACACAATGGAACGGTATTTTAATCCGGAGACAGATTTTGAGATTACAGACCGGATTGCTGAGGGACTGATGGTTTCGGTGATTCACAATGCCCGGATTCTTATGGAAGAACCGGAAAATTATAATGCCCGGGCATCATTGATGTGGGCGAGCAGTTTGTCTCATAATAACCTGACCGGCTGCGGCCTGTCCTCTGATTGGGCAAGCCATCAGTTGGAACATGAAGTCAGCGGCATGTTTGATGTGGCTCACGGTGCCGGTCTGGCAGCTATTTGGGGAAGCTGGGCCAGATATGTCTATATGGAAAATCCGAAACGATTTGCTCAGTTTGCAGTGAATGTTATGGGGATTCCTCAGGACTTTAACCATCCGGAGAAAACAGCACTTGAAGGTATCCGGGCGGTGGAAAGCTTTTTTAAAGATATCCAGATGCCGACGTCTATTCATGAAATGGGAATTGATCTGACGGATGAGCAGATTGAAACGCTGGCATATAA
>CATYEA010000252.1 GCA_958405355.1 uncultured Lachnospiraceae bacterium | reverse complement strand
CCTCATTTATTACTTTATTATATTCGTTTGTGCGCACATTGTCAACACAATAAAACAAAAGAAATGATGAATACATCCGCTGTACTCATCATTTCTCTAAATCTAATTATTCATTTCCCTCAATATTGTCCGGCGTTAAAATAACCGGATCAAGCTTACCCGGATTCTTTTTACGATAAGATTCCATCAGCACAAGAACAATGACACCAATCGCCATATAAGCCACAAGAGACATCCATCCTGCAAAATCAAGAGATAACGAGGATGCGATAACTACCCAAATGGATACCAGCATACCGATGAATAAGAAAGCGTTGCCGCCCGGCGCTTTATATGGGCGCGGCCATTCAGGATGTGTTTTACGCAGCTTATAGGCATCATAACAAACCATAAAGTATACTAAACCAGCGGCAATACAGGAAACTGCATAAATATACTGTACCCAGTTGCTTGCTGAGAAAACACAGAAAAATACGGAGAACAATAAAACAACAAAGTTGGACACATAAGGCTGACCATATTTGTTTAATTTCTTAAATGGTGTCGGAAGCATATTTAACTGAGCTGCTCCGTAAAGTACGCGGGCCGATGATGTCCAGAATCCCATGAATGTTGTAAATCCATGCAGAGAACCGGCAATCAGCGCACCCCAGGCAAAAATCATCGGAAGCCCAAGGGAACGAATCAACTCCGGCTCCGGCATCGACATCTCGGCAAGCTCCGTCCATGGAGCCATACCACCAATAGCGATAACAACAATGGCATACATAATCGCAGGAATAAACAGCGCTGCCAAAATAACTTTCCACATGTTTTTAACAGGGAATGTTGTCTCCTCAATCATCGTCGGTGTCATTTCAAAACCAATATATTTGATTGTCAATACACCCGATGCCAAAAACAGACCGTAACCGCCTTTCGGAAACCAGCCGCCGTGGCCGAGCAGATTATCCACACTCCATTTTCCGCTTGTAAAGAACAGAATCATGATACATATAGAAATAATGACCATGGAGTAGAAAAAGATATTACTCAGACGTCCCGAAATCGATATGTTAAAGTTTGAAATAATATACCAGATAACACAGATGGCAACAGCAATTAACATGGTCTGAGTTGTTGTAAATTCAATGAAGAATCCCAATGCCGTCGTCAAAATAAAGGCACAAATCGGAGGTTCAACAATCTGAATCAAAAACATCAGCCACTGGATACACCATCCAAACCGATGGTTTGTCGCATTTGCCGTCCAAACTGCCACGGAAGACGAAAACGGCAGCAAAGCAACCATTTCCGCAAAGGCCAGTCCGACAGGCACTAATAATACTGCCAGCCCCAGGAAAATGAATGCGGCTCCCGGACCGGTCAGTGAATACCAATAAGGACTTTCAGCCAGCCATCCGCCGATAACGGCGCCTGCGGCAATGGCAATCATTGTCATCATACTTAAACTTTTTTTCAAATGATTTCCATTATTATTTTCACTCATATTTTTTTCATACCTCTCTTCCCCTTGATAATAACTTACTCATCTACCCGCTGAAAAACCGCAGGCTCAACCGTTGGTTCAATTTGAAGCGTAAAGCCTGCAATATCGCCGGTAAATGGATCCATATAGTAGGAAACCGGGGCTGTAAGCACCGTTGTATCCTCTTTTAAACGATGAGCTTTAAACACATCATAGTGCCAATGTTCCATGCGTACAGGCATATCCTTATACCAAAGCACTAACTCGCCATCCTTCTCCTCCACCCGATAAGTACCATAACCCGGATGGTGGAAGGAACCCGTATAAGCTGAAAGGGGATGGGATGTTTTTGTATTCGGCACAGGCGCCGGTTTTCCCTCAAACAAATCCACATTCCAGTGATAATAAAAGGCATCATATTTGCCATTCCACTCATGCAGACGGCTTGCCCAGTCAACCTTAGGATCTCCAAGCAGTCGGTCAAAAACTGTATAACAGCTTGTCATAAGAATTGGCATATTCAACGGTTTATGTACATTCATTGCCAGCATAATAATAATATTTTCCTCCGGCAGAAAACCTTCCAGTGTACAAAATCCTTCGATTTCACCCGTATGCCATACAAATTTACGGCCGCGGTAATGCTGAATAAACCAGGCCATACCATAGCTGCCGTCCGTATCCACTTCCGGGAACTTCCACGGGAACATGTGCATCGGCGCCTGCATATGGTGCATTTCTCTCATATTTTTTTCAGAAACCAGACGTTTTCCCTCATAAACACCATCATTCAGATGGAGCGTCAGCCATTTAAACATATCTTCGATATTGGAAACTACGCCGCAGGCTCCGCCGGCCACATCCATTTCCCATGGTCCCACAGGGACGGCGCCTTTGCCATCTTCCCAATTCCAATACCCCTGAGCATGATTTGGCTGCTCATACATTTCATGGGCTGAAAGTAAGCTGCTTGTCATTCCAAGCGGTTCAAAAATCCGGGTCCGGATTAAATCTTCCCAACTCTCACCGGTAACAATCTCAGCAATCGCTCCGATGGCTGAATAAATCGTATTATTATACTGGGTTACCGTACGAAACGGCGCATTTGGCTTCAAATAACGCAGGCGCATCAGTAAATCTTTCTTTGTGCTGGATGGATCCGGCCACATGGCTTCATGAGGCGCCAGGCCGGTGCGATGGGTCAGCATATCCCGCAATGTACAATCCCGTGTTGCAAACTCATCATACATCGCAAACTCCGGAATATATTCCCGAATCGGTTTATCATAATCAAGAAGCCCTTCATCTACGAGCATGGCTATCAGACAGGAATTAAAGGATTTAGAGCAAGAAGCGATACCATAAAGTGTCTTTTCATCGGCCGGAAGCTTCTTCTCCACATCCCGATATCCATAACCGCCTTTAGCAATGACCTCGCCATCCTTCATTACACCATAGCTAAAGCCTGGAATTCCCCAATATTCCATCTCCGCTGGCAAAAAATCAAATAAATTTTCCATTTTTTCCACCTCTCCTTTAATTTAACCGAGTGCTTCAAGCAGCTCATCCGTTGTAATTACATGACAATAAATATTATTCAAAATTTCAAGTTCATTTTCCTGAATTTTCTCTGTCG
>CATYEA010000251.1 GCA_958405355.1 uncultured Lachnospiraceae bacterium | reverse complement strand
TCCTGCCTCTTTTTTAAAGTGTTCAGATTCGAACACTTTAAAATTCGGATTATACATCTGCTCCCAAGTTCCTAAAAATTCAAGAGTTATACGATTTCTCAACCAGTTACGCACGACATCCGCGGCTCTGGACTTTTCCGACTTTGCCGACGCCATATCCGTGATACAAATGTAGTCGCTGAATTCTTTAGATGTCACAGAAATCGGAATGTTTTGAACCGTAATCACATTGTTTTTCTTCATAAATAAAAGTCTCCTTCCCAGGAGATACCGCTTTACATTTATTTCATAGACATACTCATTATATCACACATACGTTCTTTTTTCAAACATTTGTTCGATATTTGTGATATATAAATTAAACAAAAAATGTGATATACTGATAGAACAAATTCACACAGGATAAGGGAGTTTTTTTATGAAAGCAATCAGAGCAACGGAAACCTGGCAGCAGGCCGGTGCCTATTATGTGCGTATTCAGGGAATGGCAAAACAGCACCATATCACATTGAGAGAAGAATTTGACGAGCATGACGGGCCTGATACCAAATATATTGTTTTACTTGATGAAGAGTTTCCTATCGCCACATGCCGTATTTATGAAATTGACTCAACCAGCGCCACTATCGGGCGGGTTGTCGTGTTGCCGGAATACAGAAAACAAGGACTTGGAAGCCGTGTCATTAAAGAGGCCGAACGTTGGATTAAAGAACTGGGTTATGAAAAAATCATTCTGGAAAGCCGGGATATTGCTGTGGGATTTTATGAAAAGCTTGGATATAAAGCCAATTTTGACAAAATGATTTATGGTGGGACGTTCACCTGCGTTTATATGGAGAAAATGCTTTAATGCCATAATCCTCAAAAACGCACCTTGGGGCACCCTCCCCTCCCAAGGAAGGTGCCCCTAAAATGACTCTTATTTCAAATTTACTTTGAAAAACTGCTCCATTTTTTCGAAGGGAATTATATTCTTTTCTCCGCCGTCATACAAATCAGTATGCACTGCATCAGGAATAATCATTAGCTCTTTATTATCCGTATAAGCGTTACCCTTTACCATATAGGAAAAGGCATCCTTACTAAAGTAACAGGAATGCGCTTTTTCTCCGTGAATCATCAGCACTGCACTGCGGATTTCATTGCTGTATCGTAAAATCGGCATATTCAAAAAGGACATACAACCTGTCACATTCCAACCCTCGTTGGAGTTAAGAGAGCGCTTATGATAACCACGTTCTGTTTTGTAGTAATCGTAATAATCTTTTACAAAAAACGGCGCGTCTTCAGGCAGAGAATCTGCAACACCGCCGCCACGCACATAAGTCCCTGAGCGATACTCCCTGGTGCGCTGAGCATTCAGCGCTTTTCTTTTCTCATAACGAGCCGCTTCACTATCTTCAGAATCAAAATAGCCTTTCGCATTTACACGGCTCATATCGTACATCGTCGAAGTTACCGTAGCCTTAATTCTGGTATCAAGCGCCGCCGCATTCAGTGCAAGACCGCCCCAGCCGCATATACCGATGATTCCGATTTTTTCAGAGTCTACATTGTCCTGTACAGACAAAAAATCGACCGCCGCCTGAAAATCCTCGGTATTGATATCGGGAGAAGCCATATATCTCGGTTCACCGCCGCTTTCGCCCGTGAAGGACGGGTCAAAAGCAATCGTAAGAAACCCCCGCTCTGCCATTGTTTGTGCATACAATCCGGAAACCTGTTCTTTGACTGCGCCAAAAGGTCCGCTTACCGCAAGGGCCGGAAACTTGCCCTGTACATTTTTTGGCACATACATGTCCGCCGCAAGAGTAATTCCATAACGATTATGAAATGTTACTTTGCTGTGACTCACCTTATTGCTTTTAGGGAAGGTTTTATCCCATTCCTGTACTAAATTGAATTCCATCTTTGACCCTGCCTCCACTATTTCTTTTTTCTCTCTTCAACGAGATTGACAAACCACTCGACCATCGCCGGATCCTGATGGGAGAAGAACAGGCTTTCATTTTTATCCAAATCGGCAATGAGGGCCATATCCTCCTCCGACAGCACAAAGTAAAAAACATTATATTTTTCTTCCATGCGCTGTATGTGCGTTGACTTCGGAATCACAACGACTCCTCGCTGAATATTCCAGCGCAGCATAACCTGAGCCGGGCTTTTTCCGTATTTTTCAGCGATTTTCATAATGACAGGATTATCAAAGGTGCCTTCCCGTCCTTCTCCAAAAGGCGCCCATGCTTCCAGACGGATATCATACTTGTCCGCCCATGCTTTTAGTCCTTTTTGCTGATTGAAAATATGAGTCTCCATCTGATTGACCATCGGCTCTATCCGATTAAAGGCCGTAAAATCAATCATTCGGTCAGCATAAAAATTTGAAATGCCGATGGCGCGGATTTTGCCCTCATCATACAATGCTTCAAGCGCTCTCCAGGCGCCGTAAGTATCGGAGAACGGCTGATGCAGAAGAACCAGATCGAGATAGTCCGTTTTAAGCTTACGAAGCGATTCTTCTACAGAAGCTTTTGTCTCCTCATAACCGTAATGTTCAATCCAAACCTTTGTCGTAAGAAAGATTTCTTCCCTCGGCACACCGGATTTTTCAATAGCATAACCGACTTCCTCCTCATTAAAATACGACTGTGCCGTATCGATATGTCTATACCCTACTTTTAAAGCATCAAGTACACAACGCTCACATTCCTCTTTTGCCACCTGATAAACGCCGTAGCCTAAAATAGGCATTCTCACACCATTTGATAATGTTATATATTCCATAATAAAATCCTCCGTTATTTCTCCCAAACCTCTTTTGCCATACGCAGTGCCGCCCAGGCCTTTGGCCAGCCTGCATAAAAAGCGGCGTGTGTAAGAATTTCCGTTATTTCTTCCTTTGTTACTCCATGATTTTTTGCATTTAATAAATGAAACTTTAATGAGCTATCCAAAACTCCGCTTGCCATCAGCGCTGTCACTGTAACAATACTTCTGTCCCTTGCAGACAGTTTATCTTCTCTCGACCAAACCTGACCAAAAAGTATGTCGTCATTAATTTCGGCAAACTTTGGAGCGAATGCACCAAGTTCATCTCTTCCTGCCGTTACCTTTGCCATTTTCAGTTCCTCCCTTTT
>CATYEA010000250.1 GCA_958405355.1 uncultured Lachnospiraceae bacterium | reverse complement strand
CCGGCTTGGGGTATCTCAGAGGGTACGGCTCTTATTTGAAGAGACGGAAATATATATTGCAGATAAGTCGGTGGGACTTACGAGCGGTCAGTTCCTCATGGTTCTGCAGTTTCGGAACCCAACGCCTGGTATATGGTCTTTGAGAGTGTACGGTGACCGGATTTCCGATGGACGTTTTGATATTTGGCTTCCGATGGAGAAGTTTATCGAAGAAGATACCTATTTTCTCAGTCCGGACCCGGAGATTACACTATCTTCCGTGGCTACCACCAGTTCACTGGTGGTGGCGGCTAATTATAATCATTACAACGACAGCCTCTATATTCATTCCAGCCGGGGCTACACGGCTTCCGGGTTTATCAAGCCGGATATTGCAGCGCCGGGGGTGGATGTGTTTGGACCGCTTCCCGGGGGACGGTACGGACAGATGACCGGTTCCAGTGTTTCGGCAGCCCATGCGGCCGGTGCGGCGGCACTTTTATTGGAATGGGGACTACTCCATGTAATTATTGTAAATATGGACGGAAATGATATCCGCCGTCTTTTGATTCAGGGGGCTGTCCGAAAGGGCAGTGATGAGTTCCCGAATCGGGGATGGGGATATGGTGCAATGAATTTGAAAAATACCTTTGAAACTTTACGTGTTCTGCGGTAGAATAGAAGAAAATAAAGGAGGTACAAGGATGGCATTTATTGATGATTTAAAACAAGGTCTTAGTGATGTGACAAAAACAGTTTATGAAAAATCCGAACAGTTTGTAGGTATTCAGAAATTACGTTTAAAAAAGAACTCTTTGAACAGCGAATTAAAGGCAACCTATGTTGAAATCGGCAAGATGGTTTATGAAGAGAAAAAAGCGGGCGCAGAATTTTCCGGTCCGGTTGTCCAGTTGTGCCAGAAAGTTGATATGGGTCTGGAAGCGATTCAGGAAGTGGAAGCACAGATTGAAGAAGCAAAAACCAGAAATGAAGTTGAAGATGATTTTGATGTAGACGATATTTTTGAAGACGAAGTTGAAGATGTTACGGCGGAAGAAGCCGAAGCCGTTGCAGAGGCTGCTGAAGAAGCTATTGTCGAGGCTGAAGAAGCTGTAGCTGAAGCAGAGGAAGCGGCAGAGGCCGCAGAGGCGGTTGCCGAAGAAGTGATTGCGGAAGCGGAAGAGACTGTAAAAGAAGAAAATTAATTTGATGAATTGGGAACTGGCACGCATTCGCGTGCCAGTTTCTGGGTCAGAGAGTATTTGGAAAAGAGGATAAGCATGACAGTATTTGATGAACGGATTGGGTTATTGCGGGAAGCGATGAAAGCTGAAAATATTGATTTTTATCTGATACCCACAGCGGATGACCATGCCTCCGAATATGTCAGTGATTTTTATAAAGTAAGAAACTATTACGCGGGATTTACCGGGTCGGCCGGGACTCTCCTGATCGGCATGGACATGGCCGGACTCTGGACCGATGGCAGATATTTTATACAGGCGGAGAATCAGCTTGAAGGCAGTCAGGTCCGGTTGTTTCGCATGGGCAGCGCCGGTGTGCCGACGGTATATGAATATTTAAAAGAACACCTGCCGGAGGGCGGTACATTGGCCTTTGACGGACAGGTGGTGGATCTGGCCCAGGGCAGAGGCTATGAAACAATGCTGGCCTCGAAACAGGGACGGATTTTATGGAATCGTGATTTGGCCGGAAGTTTCTGGAAAGAACGTCCGGAACGCTCTGCTGAACCGGTTTATATGCTGGATATAAAATATGCGGGGAAAAGCCGCCGCCAGAAGCTTTACGAACTTCGGCAGTACATGGAACAAAAGGGTGGGGACGAGGTGCTTCTTTTCTCTCTGGAAGATATTGCCTGGCTGATGAATCTTCGGGGAAATGATGTAAAACATACGCCGGTGTTTCTGGCTTTTGCTAAAATTGATAAAGCGTCCGTTCAGCTTTATGCGGACAGAAGCGCTTTTTCCGAAAAAGTGACAGCGGCTTTAGCAGAGGACGGCATCATTTTAAAACCCTATATGGAGGTTTATGACGACTTGAAAAGGCTATCCAAAGAGAAGCTTATGTACGATCCGGTGAAGGTGAATTATGCCCTCAGTCAGTGTGTGCCGGAAAGTGTTTCGGTGATTTCTTCGGACATTAATGAAATGATTCCCAAGTCCGTAAAAAATG
This sequence comes from uncultured Lachnospiraceae bacterium, assembly GCA_958405355.1. GTDB lineage: Bacteria > Bacillota > Clostridia > Lachnospirales > Lachnospiraceae > Frisingicoccus. The sequence goes on along the minus strand of CATYEA010000250.1, from coordinate 986 downwards.
AAACGGAGCTGGATAATCTGCGGCGGATTCATATTAAAGACGGGGTGGCTGTCACAAAATTTATGTACTGGCTGAAAACGAATGTGGGAAGAATACCTATATCGGAAATCAGCGCTTCCGATTATCTGGAAAAACTCCGTTCCGATATTGATACTTATCTGGATTTGAGTTTTGATACGATTTCCGCCTATAAGGCCAATGCAGCCATGATGCATTACAGTGCAACACCGGAAACCGATGCAGTATTGGAACCGTCGGGTATGCTTCTTGTGGACTCGGGCGGTCAATATTATGAAGGAACGACAGATATTACCCGAACCTTCATTTTGGGACCGATTTCTGAGGATGAGAAAAAGCATTTTACGCTGGTTGCCAAGTCTATGCTGAATCTGGCCAATGCAAAATTTCTTTATGGCTGTTCCGGCTACAATCTGGATATTCTGGCCCGGGGACCGCTCTGGAACCTGGGAATCGATTATCAGTGCGGGACAGGCCACGGCGTCGGTTATCTGCTGAGTGTTCATGAAGGACCTAATGGATTCCGGTGGAAACAGGTGCCGGGACGGAAAGACTTTTCGGTTCTTGAAGCCGGCATGGTGACCACCGACGAGCCGGGTGTCTATATCGAGGGCAGTCATGGTATCCGTACTGAGAACGAACTCATATGTGTTCCGGATGAAAAAAATAATTATGGACAGTTCATGCGGTTTGAAATGCTGACCTGGGCGCCGATCGATCTGGATGGTATCGATATTCGATGGCTGAATCCGGAGGATATAGGCCAGTTAAATACATATCATCAGATGGTCTATGAAAAAATCAGCCCTTATCTGGACGCGGATGAAAAAGCCTGGCTGCGTCATTATACCCGGCCATTGGGGGAATAATAATAGAAATTTTCAGAGGGGAACCGGATAGACAATCAGTGCTATTTATGGTATTATTTATGATGATCCTGGTCGTTTACCTGATGATCTTCCTGTACA
>CATYEA010000249.1 GCA_958405355.1 uncultured Lachnospiraceae bacterium | reverse complement strand
TTACTGCAGCGTAAATTTCCGCATATGCCGATTGGGCGGACATTGATGCTGATTTATGGATTGATACTTGCTATTTCTGTTTTTGTATTTCATAATATAGAAGCGGGACTTTTTGGCGTAGTCGCCCTGTTCGCCCAGACGAAGGTCATCGACAGTATTGTCTATGGCAGCGAGCATGGTCAAATGTTTCTCATCGTTTCGGATAAAAACATGGAAATTAAAGATAAAATTCTTGTTGATGTAGACCGGGGAGCTACGATCCTAAAAGCGGTCGGAGCTTACACGATGGAGGAAAAAGAGGTACTTTTATGTGCAGCCCGCAAGTCTCAGTTTGGACAGATTAAGCGGATTGTCCGGGAAGTGGACCCGAATGCTTTCTTCATTGTCAGCGAAGTGAGTCAGATTCTTGGAGAGGGGTTCAAGTCTGTATCCAATGATATGTAATAAGGAAGGAATGGAATATGAAAACATTAGTTATTGCAGAAAAACCTTCGGTGGGCAGGGACATTGCCCGGGTTTTAAAGTGCAGTAAAAATAATCAGGGAGCTTTAGAAGGGGATAAGTATGTGGTTACCTGGGCTTTGGGGCATCTTGTGACCCTGGCCGACCCGGAGGCCTATGATTCGAAATATAAAACGTGGGAGATGAAGGATTTGCCGATGCTCCCGGAAAGATTTCAATTGGTAGTGATCAAGCAGACAGGAAAACAGTATCAGACGGTAAAAAATCATTTATACCGAAAAGATATTTCCGATGTGGTTATTGCGACGGATGCGGGTCGGGAAGGTGAATTGGTGGCCCGCTGGATTCTGGCGAAGGCAGGAAGTCATAAACCGGTAAAACGGCTTTGGATTTCATCGGTAACGGATAAAGCAATTCGTGAAGGGTTCGCCCATTTAAAAGATGGCAGGGCTTATCTAAATCTCTATGCGGCAGCAGAGGCCAGGGCGGAAGCAGACTGGCTTGTGGGAATTAACGGAACCCGGGCATTGACCTGTAAATATAATGCTCAGTTATCCTGCGGCCGTGTTCAGACTCCGACCCTATCGATGATTGCCCAGCGCGAAAAGGAAATCCGTGAGTTTAAGCCGGAGAAATATTACGGTTTGACACTGGCCTGCGGCGGTGTTACATGGACATGGCAGGATGGTAAGTCGGGGAGCAGCCGGACATTCAATGCCGAACGAATCGAAAAGATAAAAAGTCAGGTTCAGAACGAGAAATTGACCGTCAAAGAAGTGCATCGGACCACGAAAAAGACCTATTCGCCGGGCCTTTATGATCTGACTGAATTACAGCGGGATGCCAATAAGCGTTTTGGATTTTCGGCAAAGGAAACACTGAATATTATGCAGAGACTCTATGAAAATCATAAGGTATTGACCTATCCGCGGACCGATTCCAGGTACATAGGAAAGGATGTGGCGGAGACGCTGAAAGAGCGGCTGAAAGCCTGCAGTGTAGGTCCTTACCGGAAGGTGGCCGGAAAGCTGATCAATCAGCCGATTAAAATAAATAAGAGCTTTGTGGATGACAGCAAGGTGTCGGATCATCACGCTATTATTCCAACAGAGCAGTTTGTTCAGTTGGAGCATATGAGCAGTGACGAGCGGAAAATATATGATCTGGTCGTCCGTCGGTTTGCGGCAGTTTTATATCCGCCGTGTGAATATGAACAGACCACATTGAAGGGCATCTGCGGTGGTGAGACATTTTCGGCAAAAGGAAAAATCATGAAGCAGCCTGGATGGCAGGCAGCTTATGAGGACTTTCAGGAGGAAGAGTCGGAAGAGGATATTCGGGAGCAATTGCTTCCGGAGATGAAGGAAGGAACTTCCGGACTTGTTACCCTTGTTAAAGTCAATGAAGGGCAGACGAAACCGCCGGCCTATTATAATGAAGCAACGTTGTTGACAGCCATGGAAAAGGGCGGGCTCGGAACAGTGGCGACCCGGGCAGATATTATTGACAAATTATTTAATACATTTTTAATGGAGAAAAAAGATAAGGATATTCATGTAACGGCTAAAGGACGTCAGCTCCTGGAACTGGTACCGGAGGACCTGAAGAAACCGGCGCTGACAGCAGACTGGGAAAAGAAGCTGATGGCTATTTCAGAGGGGCGTCTTAAAAAGGATGTGTTTATTCGGGATATCCGGGGATATACGGAAGAGATTGTTTCTGAAATCCGGACCGGAGACGGAAAATTCCGGCATGAAAATCTGACAAATACAAAGTGTCCTCAGTGCGGCAAGCGAATGTTGTCGGTCAAGGGCAAAAACAGCCGGATGCTTGTATGCCAGGACAGAGAGTGCGGTTATCGGGAGACGGTGGCGCGGACAACCAATGCCCGCTGCCCGAAATGTCATAAGCGGATGGAAATGTACGGCAAGGGGGATGCACAGACCTTTGTCTGCGTTTGCGGTTATAAAGAAAAACTGTCTGTTTTCCAGGAACGGCGGAAAAAGGAAGGCGCCGGCGTGAGCAAGCGGGATGTACAAAAGTATCTGAATAAACAGAAGAAAGAGGCACAACAGCCGCTGAATAATGCTTTTGCCGAGGCCTTTGCCAAATTGAATCTGAAAGAATAGTTTTTGCACAGATTCATCAGGTCATAACAAAAATAACTCAAGCAGAAAAACAACAAGACAAGAAGAGACAGCCACCTGGAGCAGGCTCTTTCCTCTCCAGGCCAGGCCTGCTCCGGTAAGCAGAGCGGCCCAGGCGGACCAGATGCTGCCTGTTTCGGATAAAATGGCGGGAAAAGTCATGACTGCCAATGTCACGTAAGGTACGTAATAAAGGAATGAGCGGATCGTTGTATTTTTAATTTCTTTGCGTATGAGGGTTAAAGGCAGCATGCGAATCAAATAGGTCACTGCGGCCATGACAAAGATATAAAGATATATATTAAACTTCATGGATAATCTCCTTTTTCAGCGTGGTTTTTTCATATGCCGGGGACGGTTCTTTATTTGGTGCGTTTTTTTCCTCGGATTTCACCGGGAATAATACGGCGGCACCTCCGGCAATGAGGATGGTGAGACATATGGTCCGGGTACCGGCAGAAAGCGCAGATATGATCGGGAGTTTTGTGAACATAAAGCTTCCTGCCATTGAGATTAAAATAACTCCGGCTAATATTTTATTTTCTTTGGCCGGAGGAACAATGACGG